>DSBB01000520.1 GCA_011046175.1 Candidatus Hydrogenedentota bacterium
GCGCCAATTCAAAGCCAAGGCGGATTTTCGCCACGCTCGCATAGACGCGCATCGCCGAAAAGGCAATTTTGACGCAGGCTCTAATTTAAGGCAAGCAGCTGTCTCAACTTTGTTGTCAGGAGAGGGGAACCTCAACCTCAAAAATGGAAAATTAGCGATGAAAAGCCTTATTCTATGCGGGGCTTGATCTCAAATCTGTCCTAATTTGGACAGCAGTGTTACAAATATTCCATTTTACTTCGATTCAACCGATGACCAAGCCAACACATGGTTTCTTCATCCAACTTGATCAATCCTTGCCTATGTGCAGGGTTGCGGCCACTGGATAATGATCGGAGGGATAACGTCCGCCTTCGTTGTAAAGCACCGTCTCACAACGGGATACGCGAACAGGGCCGCGATAGATAATCCAGTCTATGCGCTTGTCTTGGTCAGGATCGGGCGCTTTGAATGCCGACCACGTGATTGGCGGCCCAATGCGCTCCTCCGCTTCTAGCCAAGCATCCGAAAACCCGTTTTCCATGGCAATTTCATAGGGGCGGCTTTGCTCCGCCGGCGCGTTGAAATCACCCACGAGTATGACCGGCGTCTCTTTCGGAAGCATGTCAATATGCTCGCAAATCACTGCTATTCCCTTTTGTCGCGCCTGTTCTCCCTTATGATCCAGGTGCGTATTGTAAAAATAGAAGAAATCGTTCCCTTCTGCGTGATAAAACCGCAACCAAGTGGCCATCCGGGTAAGACTCGAATCCCAAGAAACCGACGCCGGCGCGTCAGGCGTTTCAGACAACCAGAAATGTCCCGTTTCCACAGGAAAAAGCGCTTTGTGGCGATAAAGCACGGCGGTCATTTCACCCTTGCCTGAAACATCACGGTCTATACCCGTCCACCGGTACTCAGGCAGCTGTTCCACTATATATTCAGCCTGAAACGCCAGACATTCCTGCAGCCCGCAAACATCCGGCGCCTCCTCTCGGAAAGCGTTCACAAGAATATCCTTGCGATGCATCCACGCATTTTCGCCGTCCATGGCCGTTCCATAACGAACATTAAAAGACATCGCCTTTATTGTCATTTCCGACGCTTCTGCACAACAACAAACCACAATAATGACTGCAAATAAAACCCGTATCATACTGTTCTTCCTTTCTTTTGCGGGAACTGGCCAGCGGGTCGCCCCACGACATCCACCCACACAAACGGCCACACTGTATCAGTGAGGCCGGTTTGTTATTTGATTCTGATTATGTGGTCTGACTCATCATATCTTCATGAACCGCGACGCCAGGTTTTCTGAAACTCTTTCGAAACTTCAGGGTGCGCAACCTCATACATGGTCGTTTCCCATGCGTCAACACGCGGCACAATCGGCGGCGCCTTTTCATAGGCTTCCCTCTGGTACGGCGTCAACTCAGGATATTCGCTGTCTATAACAGAACATGTAAGGAACACCAGCAACTCGTTAATCTGTTCTGTCCGCTGGTTGCTTCTAAACATGAAGTTTACGATTGGAACATCGCCTAGCACCGGAATCTTCCTTGCGGAGGAATTTGCGCTGCTCTTGCGCAATCCGCCCACAAATATCGTCTGGCCGTTGCCCATCCGCATGGTTGACATGATTTCCCGTTTGTCTTCGATGGGAATCCCCTGAAACTGACCCGCAAGGTTGCTTTCTTTTCCTTCTATTGTCGTTATTATGGTGTTATCATGCGTAACTCGCGGCGTTACCACCAGCACCGTGCCCACTTCCTTGAAACGCGTGCTTGTTTGCGAGCCCCCGGCGCTTGTCTGAGACAACTCAATATAGGGAATTTCCTGCGATATGGAGATTTCCGCGGATTCGTTTTCAAGCGTCAACACCACGGGATTGGATACAAGATGCGCGTTTCGGTTGCGCACTTCCATCTGTATCATACCGCGCCAATCTATACTGCCCGTTAATACGCCGAAATTTAACAAACTGCCGGCGTTTTGCAGCACCTCCATGTCTGACAGCAGCGACAACTCCTGTAGATTGCCCACGGCGCGGCCATTATCGCCAAGCGCCGCCTGGCGGCGCGACATGCGGCGCACCGACTCAAGAAGCCACTGAACACCCGTGTCGGCTTCATCATTCAACACAGCGTCCACCACCATCGTCTCTATCAACACCTGACGGGTGGGCACATCCAATTTTTTGACAAGCTCTTGAATCTGCTCGACAACCACCGGCAAATCGGTTACCACAATCTGTCTCGCCCGCTCATCGGCAGCCACGTCGCCCACTTTGTCGGTCAGCATGTTCTTGAGCATGGGCACCAATTTCTGCGGTTCAGAATAGTTGAGCGCAATGGCCTCCGTTACGGTCGGAAGTTTTGGCTCCGCCACATCCAGCTGATGGGCCATGGCGACCAGTTCGTCCACCCGCGCCCTGGGCGCGCTGATAACAAGGGTATTCGTATTGCGGTTTGCGGAAATATTGATTACCGCTTCATCGCGAATCCCGCTGATAATATCGTCCAATATCTTCTTGACATCCGTTGCTTCCGCCTTCTCAAGCGTCACCATTGCTGTCTTTCGGTTTACGGACGCGGCTTCTTCATAGGGAATGATGAAATAAATGCCGTCTTCCTCAACGAGTCCAAGGCCATTCATACGCAACGCCGTTTCCATTGCCACGCGCAAGGGCACCTGGCGGAGATTTGCGGTTACCACGCCACGCAGTTCCGCCCCTGCAATGATATTAATGTCCGCTTTCAGCGCGAGGATGGCCACAACGTTCGTAAGGTCCACGTCCCGGAAATCAATATCCACCAATTGTTCCATCGGATCGCCGCCGTAAGGTGTTCTTTCGCGGACCGGCGCCGGTCTGTCCGGCTCGACAGGTTCAGACGCGTCCTCGGCTTCAACGATGGGCGCCGTTATCAATGGCGTTTCAACTTCAGCCGTTCCCTGTGACTGGGCGCTTGCGGCGTACATGGGATCGGCGCCGGCGGAAACTGCCTTCATCAACCCGCGGAATTGTCTCACCAACGACTCCTGGGATTCACGAACTTGGTCGGATGTTTGCACTCGCGGCGCGGGCGGCATGGGCGCAGGCGGCGCTTCCGCCGCGTCCTCTTCCGCAATCGCCTCGTCTTCTGCAACATCCTCAACAGTATCGGCTGTTTCCTCTTCAGGGACAGCCGGATCGTCTATCTGGAAAAAAGCCACCGCCTCCTGCGGTTCCCGCATTTCGACGGTGTTGTAAGCCGTCCATGCGGGGGGCGGCGCTTGAACAGCAAGATAACCCGCTCCCGATTGTGGTTTTCCAAGAGCGGCATTGTCCACCTGCAACGCGACCAGCGCGTTAAGCGCATTGGCAAGCAACGCCGTCTTCTGTTGCTGATGCTCTGGCGCGCACAACATTTGCGGCGCTTGCCGGCCGGGCGCTATCGCATCCGGCGGCACAACCGAACTACGGAGCTGTTCCAATTGGCCGGCCAGTCTTTCACAACGCTGCTGATAACTTGAACCACCATCAGGATCAGTCGCAGCCGCCCCGGGTTGCAGCGATTGACTTGTTACACTCATAACCGTCAATCCGATCAATAAGATGCGCAACGGATACAGCATGGATCAGAACTCCTTCATTTCCAATGGAGATATGCTCTCGCCTATTTTGAGCAGTACGCGCGTAGGCTCAATTTCATGGACTACAACGCCGTCTGCAAACACATATCCTTCATGAACAACAATATTATCAATAATCGCAACCGGCCTTCTGCTGTCCCATATAATGCCGGTAACGTCACGTCTCCTGGCCACGGGTCGCACTTCACCGTTTTCCACATTGTCTATAACGGCGGGGCCTTCAACAA
>DSBB01000019.1 GCA_011046175.1 Candidatus Hydrogenedentota bacterium
ACTGTGCCCTCCTGGGTTGTGGGGAAACCAACGTATATGCAACGTTTGATTCTCCCATCCCAATGGAGGGCCTCGTCAATCTAATTTTCGCCACCGCTGTTTAGGACAAGAGTGACTACAGGTAAAGGAGATAACATGAACATTACAAACAGTCAGTCCGGCACAAACGTCCATGAAATTGCCGGGGGGATTTACCGCATCAATACGCCAGTTCAGATGGCAGGCGGCCCGGGGGACATTTTCCTTCAATCAATATCTGATTGTAGATGATGCTCCGCTGTTGTTTCACACGGGGCCGCGAAAGATGTTTCCCCTTGTGCGTGATGCCGTTGCGAGCATCATTCCCGTCGAATCGCTTCGGCATATCGCCTTTTCGCATGTGGAAGCGGACGAGTGCGGCTCGCTCAATGAGTGGCTCGACGCGGCCCCGCACGCAATTCCCCTGTGCGGCAGGATTGCCGCCATGGTATCCATCAACGACCTTGCTGACCGGGCGCCGCGGGCGGTTGCACACGACGAAGTGATTTCGCTGGGAAAACACACCTTACGTTGGTTTGACACACCGCATTTGCCGCATGCATGGGATTGCGGGTTTCTGATGGAGGAAAACACGCGCCCACTGCTGTGCGGCGATTTGTTCACGCAGCCAGGTTCGGGGCAACCGCCGGTCACTGATTCGGACATTCTTGGACCCAGCGAAGCCTTCCGGCACGCCATGGATTATTTCTCATACACCAGGAATGCCCGCAGGATGATGGAAAGGCTGGCATCCACAGAACCGGCAACGCTGGCGTGTATGCATGGCAGCGCATGGCAGGGCGATGGCGCAACACTGTTGCGCGCCTTAGCGGATTCGTTGGAACTGTGAAATTGAAGTTCTGAAAAAATAGAGGCAGTTCTGGGGACAGTATACTCCATTATGCTTCTCAACGCCCGTGGTAAAGAGCGAGCGCGATTTTCGTAATACAAATGAGCATACTGCCCCAGGACTCGACTTGATGAAAGGAGTTTGACGTGGATGCATAAACCGCAAGCGCTGAATTTCAAAAGGCCGACAGCCTGTTTCGCCAGGGGCAGTATGGGGAAGCGCTCAGCATTCTCAGCCAGTTGAATCAGGAATTCCCGAATCAGAAAAACATCATGTATGCGGCGGCATTGTGCATGGAGAAAATCGGAAGCGTTGATGAAGCGAAAATGCTGTGCCGTCACATGATCCGCAATTTTGATTCCCAGAAAGCGCGGGAATTGCTCAACTACCTCGAGGTGGCCCCGCGCATTGCCGTCAAGACCGGTGACGATGCGGCGTTTCCAAATGAGCCGGCGGGTGCGCAGCGCGCCAGACCCGGCATGCCGCCGCGGGAAGCCTCGGGTGGCAACGCATACATCATCATCGGCATCGTGGCGGCAACGCTGCTGGCAGTCATTCTGCCCTTCATGATGATGCCCAGCGGGGACGTTGATGCATCGGATTTGACGGGCTTTCTGGTGGTGCTCCTGCTTTCCGGCATCACGTTGCACGTGGTCTTCAGTTATGTTCTCAAACGCATATGCGAAAACGCGGACTCAGAGCCGGGCATTCTGATCTGGATTCCGATCCTGCAAATCTTCCCCATGCTGCGCGCGGCCCAAATGTCTTACTTCTGGTTGTTGATGCTGTTTGTGCCTTTTGTCGGCGGCCTGGTTTTCAGCCTCGTGCTCTGGGTAAAACTCAGTCAAGCCTGTGACAAGCCGGCCTGGCTCGTCATCCTTCTCCTTGTGCCGGGGCTCAATATCGGTGTGCTGTTGTATCTGGCGTTTTCCTGAGCGGCAATCGCCGTGATCACCAGCGCCGACGGGCATGAGGTGCGCCACGCCGTTCGCCTGTGCGCAGGGCTTAAGGCAGGTGAAATTGCCTTGTTCGACAAGGGTTTCATTGACGTTACGTTGAAATTAGCATTCTCTGAAGGAAAACCAGAATGGATGCATCATCAGCGCGGAAACAGTTCAATAATTCGGACCAATTGTTTCGGCAAGGGCGCTATGCCGAAGCGCTTACCTTGCTCCTGCAATTGAACCAAGTGTTCCAGAACAATAAGGACATCCTGTATGCAATGGCGCTGTGTATGAAAGAACTTGGGCGGAACGAGGACGCCAAACGCATATGCCATGACTTGATTCGACGTTTCGGCCACCCAAAAGCGAAGACGCTGCTGGCGCATATCGAGACTGCCGGACCAATGTAAATGCCGGACACCGAAACGTTTTTAGTTCCCGCCGTGGGCCCCGATTCGCCAATACACGGAAATAGGCACTCCCAATTAGTGGAAGCCGCCATCGGCATCGGTGTGCATTTCTTGCGTCTGCCGTTATTTGCATTGTTTGCCGGCGCTCTGTTTTTCGTGTTTACAACCACGCTGGCTTTGACGCAGAGGGATGATATTGTTCAATCCGGCCTCATTCGCTGGCTAGCACCTGCCGAGTTGATGGAGCCACTCAAATACAGCGGCGGCATTTCGGGCCTGCTCTTGATCCTGGGCAAGCCTTTTGTCAACGCATATGGGTGGGTCCTCCTGATTGTGCCCTTCGGACTTGGGCTATTGGAATATCTTGTTGGGCGGCACATAAGGGATGCCGGCCCGCCCATGTATGTCAAGTTTGGCCTGGTCGCGGCATACGTTGAACTGCTTTGGATTTATGCTTTGCGTGCGATGCCTTTCGAAGCGGACGCGGCAAAGGCCTGCAGCGCGATGGTGGCCGTAACGGCATTGCTCAGTTTCACCATGGCAATAGCGTCATTGATGGGGTTGCACCTGCTCTCCTTATTTGAAGAGATGTTGATTGAGGGATACAACCATTACGCCAAATCAGACGCATGAAGGCGTGAACGCCCAACCGGTCCTGCCCTGCGTTTGCTTTGGAGACTTACGCAGCGTCCCAGAGCGGTTTGTGAAGAAACGCAGCCAGGAAACGCGCCTCCTTGCGGACTTGTTCCAAGGCGCCATCACTCAAGACATTGATGCGGCTTCCATCGCGCAAGACAAGATTCAGTTCGTACATGTTGAATTTTTTATTGGCATAATTCAGGCTTACTTGGATGCAGATGAGTTGCAGGGCATGAACGTGGCTCAGTTTGCATGTTTTCGGGACCTTCTCGGTCTGTGATGCGCGTGCGGCGCTGTTTTTCCGGAAAAAGTAATCCTTTGATTTGTCAAAGATAATGGGCGTTCTCGTGGCCGCCTCCATCCACAAACTCAGAATTATGAACGGGCTGATAATGGCGATGCCAACCAAGACGAAAACCTTTCCAATTTGAAGCAAAAAGGCCAAAATAAGGAAATTTAAGACAAAGAGTCCGGGCACAAGACTCACGATTATAAACATTGCCGCTAAAAACTTGGTCAGGATTGAAGCTTGAAACTCCAGCCGGTGCGGATTAACAACAACCATCCTGCGTGGAAATGAGGACGAGTTGCTACTGGGCGCGTTGTCCCATTTGGTTTGCAGTGCAATCGGGTCTCTGAAGTGCTCTGGCCCGAGACGGTTTTTGGCTTCACGGCAGACAAGCGAAGCCTTTGTGCCTTTCCGCAAAGCCATTGCGCTACTCCCTTGCGTGTGCCATTCTAGCCGACTGAAGTAATCACCATGCATAACCTGTCATTGCGAGCGAAGCGCGGCAATCTGGATACCCAGTGCGCCTCAGATTGCTTTGAACAGGGGAACCTCGAAAGCAGCGGAATAATCTATTCCTGGGACGGCCGCTTTGATATCTAAATGCCAAGCAATGGCTCCGCCCGCTTCCGCGGCACCGCTTTCCGGCTGGTCATGCGGAACGGAGAAACGC
>DSBB01000112.1 GCA_011046175.1 Candidatus Hydrogenedentota bacterium
ACTTTAGCCCGAACGGCGATCGACTGGCGTCGTCCATACGCCCTTGGACGCCGGGAACTTTTGACGCTGTCGCGGTTCCCTGCGTCGCCCATGAATACCTGAATCTAGGCATCAAAATGGACCCGCGCATTGCGCCAAAATTTACCGGAGCCATTCCGTCGCCCCGGAGCATCGAGGAATATGAGGCGTCACTACAGGCGGCGGGGCTTGATCGCGCTTGGGGCGACGCCTGTTTGAATGCGGCCCACGCCCTGCAGGGATATTATCAAAAGCGGGGCATTGAACAGGCGCGCTTGGACCCCGCATGTGACGGCTATTCGTATTGGACAATCGTGGATGTTATGGTGCCCCAGGCGGGAACGTATACGGGGCAGGGGTTTCTAAATGCGTTTTGGGAAGAAAAAACAGGCGGGCTGACGTGTGAACGCTTCCGGGATTTCAACGATTCCACCGTGTTGTTGGCCAAAATAGGCCCGGAAAGCGGTATCGCCGTTTCAGGAGAAGTGTGCGCCGCAGACTTGTGGATTTCCCATTTCACTCCTGAAACGTATGAGAGTACACAATTATCTTGGCGTCTCACCGCAGACGATGAAGCGCTTGCCGAAGGCATAACACCGCGATTTGACGCGCGCCCGGGCGATGTCAAGAAGGTGGCGCAAATCTCATTTGCCGTTCCTGAATTGCCGCGCCCCGTCCACGCCTTGTTGGAGGTTTCACTTGCGGGGTACGAAATCCACAATCACTGGGATTTGTGGTTTTTCCCGAAACGCGAAAAACCCGACGTTTCCGGAATTGCCGTCACAGAGGACCTTTATGAGATATTGAACGCCCGTTACACCGGACTTGTCAAAGCGAACGCACACGACGCAAAAAGCGCTCATTTGATCATTGGCTCGTGGGACCACCCGGATTTACTTGCGGCCGTGGCAACAGGGAAGCGGGGTGTAATGATCGGACCGGCTGAGGGCAAGCCCAACATTGAACTTGGCTGGTGGTCTCTTGGCGACCAGGTGGGAACCGCTTTTGCGAACCACGCCGTGTTCGGCGATTTTCCTCACGCTCAAACACTCTCACCGCTTTGGTTTCGTCTTATCAAGCGGGGAATGCCCCTTCCCATTAAATCGAAATACGGCAAGCATATCTACTACGCCGTGGGGGAGGGACAAAAGCAATATTTTGCGTACATATTCCAAAAGGCGGGGGATACGACGCCATTGCTGATGACCTATGGTATGGACGTTCTTGCGGACACCCCGGAAGGCGCATGGCTCTTGGACATGTTTATCCACTACATGCGAGGCGCAACAGTTTGAGAAAGCGTTGCCGCAAAAAAATCAAAAAGGGCGGGAATAATTGAACAATGCGTAATAAATTGCTACTATAAAGGTGGTGTAAACAAAAGAAGTTTCTGGAGAAAAAGATGCTTGAACCGGTGTTGAAGAATCCTTGGGTGCGCGCCGCAGGCGCACTTTGCATCGTATTGCTGGTGGCGGGCATTATCTATCTCTTGTTGCCCATCCTGGTTGCGCTGTTGCTGTCGTTTCTGGTGGCGTATATCCTGACGCCGGTGGTGCATTATGCGGAAAAGCTGCGTATCCCGCGCATGATCACCATCATGACGCTGTTGATAATTATGCTGGTAGTCGCCACGGCGCTGCCCATTTACCTTGTGAGCAACGTTATTCATGAGGCGGAACGCCTTATCAACCGCGCCCGCGAAGGAATAACGGAAGAGCGTCTTGACATGTTTTTGGATGAATTGCCGCTGCGCGATATTGTTTATTATCTGGGTTGGGCGCCTGAAAGCGACGAGGATTTTAATGAACGCGCCGTGATTATCGAGCGCATCGGCGCGGCTATCCAGGAAAATGCGCTGTTGCTGTTGCGCAATTACGGGTTGCATGTGGCGGATATGGGCAGGCAGGCGGGGCGTTCCGCGGCGCAGCTGATTACCACAGCAGGCGCATGGGCGGTTTCAATTGTTTCATTCTTGATCAACCTGTCTCTGTTTGTTTTTGTTGCGGTATATCTGCTGCGCGATTACGATGTGTTCATGGAAAACCTGCATGAGATTGTGCCGCCCCGTTACCGCGCCCATGTGGATGATGTCGCCCACAAAATCAATGCGCAGTTGCGGTCATTGTTGCGCGGCCAGGTTATTGTCTGCACGTCGCTGGCCATTATGTATGCCGTCGGCCTCAGCTGGGCCGGCGTGCCCTTTGCGCTTCCCATCGCGCTGTTTGGCGGCGCGGCGGCCATAGTGCCCTACATCGGGCCGATGCTCACGATTACGCCCGCAGCATTGTTGACGCTCCTGTTTTACGGTGTCGGCGGCAACCTGTTCTGGGTGTTTTTTGTATTTCTGGTGATACAAATAGTGGAAACCTACTTCCTCACGCCGCGCGTGCTCGGCTCGAAGATTGGCCTGAATCCCGTGTGGATCATTGTGGCGTTTCTTGTGTTCAGCACGGCGTTGGGCACGCTGGGCGTGGTGTTGGCGGTACCCATTGCCGCCGTGTCAAAGGTGCTTGTGCTGGAGGGCGCGGCGGCCTATCGCAAATCCGCTTTTTTTACCGGAGCGCCCTCCGCAGCCTCCACGCCGTCGTCTGATTCTTCTTCGTGATCCGCTTCGTCGTCGCCTGTTTCATGCGTTTCTTCATCGCCGTCAAGCATGCTGTAAGATTGTACGCGTCCGGTGACGCGGCCGTATATCGTATCTCCCATGCCGAACAGCACGTAGGCCGCCATAAGGGGAAACAGCACCAATGAAGCGCTTTTTGCCATTGCATAATGGATGATGACAATGGCAAATGCGTAGATGGCCAGCGTGATGAACGCGGGGCGCGGTTTGAGTAAAAATGCCTTCAGTCTCCCCTTGGGGTAGCGGACGGAACTCACCATGAGCAGCGCAAGGCCGACAGATACGGGGCCCAAGGCGACGTACGCAAACGGCCCCAACGCGTGCGCGTCAAGCCGCTGCTCGAAATACATAAGGAACAACACAAACGTGGCGATTGTGCCACCCGCCGCGGGCGACGGGAGCCCGATGAAAGATTCGCGCATATCAGCGTGAAACGTGTTGAACCGGGCCAGACGCAGCGCGGCGCAGATCGCGTAAATAATGGCCATATAAGAGCCCGTCATTCCGACAATGGATTCTGTGCGGGGCGACACGGGCAGGTGGGCGCCTTCAGGCAGATAGGCCATGAACACCAGCACCGCCGGCGCAACGCCAAAGGACACCATGTCGCACAGGCTGTCCAGTTCCTTGCCGAAATCCGATGTGCTTCGCGTGAGCCGCGCCACAAACCCGTCGAGTATGTCAAAAACGATTGCGAACAATATGCATGTAGCCGCCCATTGAAATTCAAGGCCGATGCTGGCGAGTATGCTTGTAACGCCCATGTACAGGTTCATGGTTGTCATGACGCTTGCCAGCACGTTGATATTTCGGAAGCGCTTTTTCCTGTCGCCGCTTCTTTTCAATTTATACAGTTTCATGAGAACTTCGCCAGTCTGGTAACGCCCGCCGTCGCTTTTTCGTTCAGTTGAACCAATGGTTCGGCGTCAGGCGGCAGGTATGTTTCAACACGCGAACCAAACTTGATCATGCCGAATTTTTCGCCCTGTTTCAAAATTGTGCCCGGTTTTGCGGAACATACAATGCGACGCGCCACAGCGCCCGATATCTGACGCACCGTAACCGGTCCCCATTGCGTGTCAAGCCAAAGCGCGTTTGATTCATTGACGCGGCCGGCTTCTTCCTTCATGGCGTTCTTATGCGCGCCGGGCGCATAACGAATGTCTTGCAC
>DSBB01000420.1 GCA_011046175.1 Candidatus Hydrogenedentota bacterium
CGAGTGCCGGCTGTGCGGCGGCTGCATGTATGTGTGTCCGGCCTGCCAGTTGCGCTGCACCTATACGGAGCCCGACAAAGCGATATGCGGCGGTTGTGCGAATCTCTCGCCGCCCTGCGTTGACAAGGAACCCTTTGACGACATGATGTGCTACATGGAACCTTGCGTAGCCTGTGAAATAAAGCAAGACTGAAATAGAAATAAGGAAGAAAGTACAATGGCGAACACCTATTCGAGAATGAACTCCTCGGCGGCGACGCTGACCAAAAACCGCACCATGGAATCCATCAATCCAGGTTCCGGTCTTTGCGTAACCTGTGTAGATGGCTGTATCGGCATGTGCGAGGTGGGCAAGTCGGCCTATCGCGGTCATGAGGTGCTGTATCCGCAGCCCTATGGCGTTATCACCACCGCCGCGGAAAAGACCTATCCCGTGGACTATTCCCACTTCAACATCATGGGCACGGCAGTGGGCGCGCACGGCATTGAAGCGGACAGTGACAAGGCGGTGTTTCCCGCCGTGAATCTTGAAGTGTGTTTCGGCCATGATAATGGCCTTAAATACCGCTATCCCTGGCAGATTCCCGGCATCGGTTCCACCGATGTCGCCAAGAACAACTGGGAAGGTATCGCCATCGGATCGGCTCTCGCCGGAACAGGTCTCACCATCGGTGAGAATGTGGCGGGCATGGACTCGGACGCCGTCATCAAAAACGGCCGGGTCGTGGACACAGTAGACCTCAAGCGTCGCGTAAAATTGTATCAGCAGCATCAACGCGACGGCTATGGCGCGATAATCGTGCAGGCGAACGTGGAGGACAGCCGCTTGGGCGTGCTCGAATACGCCGTGGAAAAACTGGGGGTGCAGTGCGTAGAAATGAAATGGGGACAGGGCGCAAAAGACATCGGCGGCGAGGTCAAGATTGACAATCTGGAGAAGGCGCAGCGGCTTTATGAGCGCGGTTATGTGGTGCTGCCCAACCCCACCGACCCGGCGGTAATCAAGGCCTTCGAGCATGGCGCGTTCAAAGCCTTCGAGCGCCACTCGCGCGTCGGCATGGTGGAAGAAGAGGCCTTTGCCGAACGTGTCGAACAGCTGCGCGCGGCCGGCGCAAAATACATCTTTCTCAAAACGGGGGCGTACCGTCCCGCTGATCTGGCGCGCGCCATCCGCTTTGCGTCCCGTTACAAGCTCGACCTGCTGACGGTGGACGCGGCGGGCGGCGGCACGGGTATGAGCCCTTGGCGCATGATGAATGAATGGGGCGTGCCGCCCGTGCATCTGCATTCATTGTTATATCAATACGCCAAACGTCTGTCCGACCGGGGCGACAACGTTCCCGCGCTGGCGCTGGCGGGCGGGTTCTCCTTTGAAGACCAGATTTTCAAGGGACTCGCGCTGGGCGCGCCCTTCGTTAAACTCATCGGCATGGCGCGCGCGCCCATTGCGGCGGCAATGGTCGGCAAGACCATAGGCCGCACCATTGACGCCCGGCAGGTTCCCGTTTACATTGAGCGTTTCGGCACATGCAAAGATGATATTTTTGTTACCTCTGTGGAACTGCGCCAGCACCTGAACAACGGCGACTTTGAAAACTTGCCCACAGGCGCGATTGGCTTGTATACCTATTACGAGCGCCTGGCCCAAGGGTTGCGGCAGATCATGGCGGGCAGCCGAAAATTCGCATTGAGTTACATTGCTCGGGACGACATTGCCGCACTTACGCGTGACGCCGCCGAAATCTCTGGAATACGCCATGTTATGGATGTGGACCTCGAACAGGTTGACTTTATCTTAGGGCAATAAATTCCTAAAGGGATTGGCGCCGCTTGCCGAGGACGGCATGTGCGCCATACGCCGTATGTTCATTTCGGCCTTTTCGGCCATATCAAATACACTACGCTCTTTTGGTTTGCATCTTGCGCGACAGCATGATAAACCGGGAACCAAGAGGTGTTCTGCCTGAAGGTTGACACTGCGTTTCAATGCAGGAGTTGGAAGCCAATCTTACGGGATGTTCAGGACGAACCCGGGACCGGCGCAATGGCGACCGTCGCCGCCAAGCCGTCAATGTCAAGCGGCTTTGCGGCTTCGGGTGGCGCATCCGCGTAGCGGCATTCTTCGGCGAGCACTTCGCCCGCAATGACGCTTTCAAACTGTTGGAGTGCTTCTTTCAATTGGGCGTCTTCTGTGAACACGGTCAATGTAATGCGCGCGTCATAAGCGAGATTCCGTTCCTTGCGTAGGTCCTGTACGCCTCGGATGAATTCGCGCGCCCACCCCTCGCGCCGCAGTGCGTCCGTAATCTGTGTGGACAACACTACCACCATGTTCGCGCTCTGTGCTGCGGTGAAGCCTTCTTTCGCCTGCAGGCGCACGTCCACTTCCTCGGCGGTCAGTGAGATGGTCTCGCCCGCAACGTCCAGTTCGATGGCGTTATTCTGTTGCAACTGGTCGTTGAAAACGGCGCCATTGCTTTTGGCGAGTGCGCCGGCGATTTGCTTGACCTTTGCGCCGAATCGCGGTCCTAACGCCTTGAAGTTTGGTTTTACCTCGTATTCCACGTATTCTTCAGGTTTTTCGACAAACGCCATCTCCTTGATGTTCAGTTCTTCCAGGATCAGCGTCTTGTGGTTCAGCAATGTGTCGCGCATGGCGGGATTGGCGACAATGATGTGGCAGAGGCCGAGCGGCTGGCGCACCTTGATATTCGCGGTGCGTCGCGCGCTCAATCCAAGATTGACGGCGTCGCGCACCGCCTCCATCGAGGCGAGAAGGGAGGTATTGATTTCTTTGGCGTCCACATCGGGATAAATGGACAGATGCACGCTTTTCGGCGCGCCGGGCAATGGTTTCACAAGATTGCGCCATGTGGTGTCGGCGAAGAACGGCGTGAACGGCGCCATCAACTGTGCGAACTTGAGCAAACACTCGTACAGCGTCCAGTAGGCGTCCGCCTTGTCCTGACTCCAGTCGCTCGCCCAGAACCGGGCGCGGCTCCGGCGCACATACCAGTTCGACAAACCATCCAGAAACTGGGTCAGGCTTCGCGTGGCCGGATAGGTCTCATAATTGTCCAGCGCGGCGCGGCAATCCCGCGCAACCTGCGCCAGTGCGTTCAAAATCCATTGGTCCAATTCGCCCCGTTGCGCAGGGGGGCGGTATCCCGGCGCATTGGAAATACGGTCTGCGATTTCGTTGAGTTCCGCCCTGAAGAACTCGGCGCGCGTCACTTCACAGTCCAGCGTCTGTAACAGTGCTTCGGGCGCATGAGCGGGGGAGAAACCATCCAGGTTCGCGTAAATGACAAAGAAACTGTACACGTTGTACCAGCGCAACAGAATCTCCCGTTGCGCCTCTTCCACGTTGCGCTCCGTGAGGCGGTTTGCCGTGGTGGGCGGATTCTTTGCCATCAGGCTCCAGCGCAGCGCGTCCGCGCTATACTTGTCGAACAGTTCCTTGGGGTCTTTGTAGTTTTTCAGGCGCTTCGATAATTTCAGACCGTCTTCGCCATGCACCAGCCCCAGACAGATGCAGTTGCGGAACGGGCGCGGCAGCGGCTTGTCGAATACCAGCGTGCTGATGGCGAGCAGCGCGTAGAACCAGCCCCGGGTCTGGTCAATGCCTTCGCTGATGAAGTCCGCGGGGAAATTCGCTTCAAGCAATTCCTGCGAACCGGGCTGATGGGGATAGCCCCACTGGGCGAAGGGCATCGCGCCGGAGTCGTACCATACGTCAATCACTTCCGGCACGCGTCTCATGCGCGCCGTCGGGTCTTTCGGGCTTTGATAAGTGAC
>DSBB01000500.1 GCA_011046175.1 Candidatus Hydrogenedentota bacterium
GTTGGACGCCCGCACTATGCGGGCGCTCAACCAAGGAGGATACACAAAGACCAGCGATTAAAGATAGGACGGATACACGCAGGACCCTCGATAAACCCACGGCGATAGCCGTTTAGTCCAACGTGTTCACAAGATAATCAAAGCCCCTGTCGGCCAAATCAAGATAGCCGTAATCCTTCAATCCGTGCCGGTGCGCCGCGGCGAGACTGCTGATCATGCGCACCTGCATCATCAACACCTTTTCCGTTTCGTCCAGGCGCCGGCCATGCCGATCAAGGCGCGTTAAGAATCCGCCGTACTCCATGTCCCATGTGTTATGAGTCCAGAAGGACATCAGATTGTCCGCCAGCGCGGTGTCCGCCAGCCGCAGCATGTGCGTCACCTGCTCTCTGTTAAAACCGGTCAATTGCACCATATATAGAAGCCTTTTTAACGTTGCCTCCGTATATAGTACACAAGGGGGTTATGGGATTACGAATCCGAATTGCATCCGCACCATTGGCTGTGGTAGGATGCAATCCCGTTGGAGAGACGGGCTCCCCCCCCTGCTCCTCAAGCAAATTTTGTGCTGTGCTTGTATCCGTTCAAAGCGGTTTATGCAACCTATGCGGGAAACATGCATGTTGATTGCGGAGAAGAAGAGGATGGACGTTGTGACGCGCGTGCGATGCGGCGGCCTGTCTTCAGTAAATGTGGCGCGCATTTTAGTAAGAGAAAACGCAGACAGCCGAATTCCGGCGTTACAACGGGAGGAGATTGGTTCATGACCAAGTATATTTTTACAACAGGCGGCGTCGTATCATCCGTGGGGAAGGGCATTGTCTCCGCAAGCCTCGGAATGTTGCTTGAAGCGAGGGGGCTGCGCATCGCCATGATGAAAATGGACCCCTACATCAACGTGGACCCCGGCACCATGAATCCTTACGAGCACGGGGAGGTGTTTGTGACGGACGATGGCGCCGAGACCGATCTCGACCTGGGCCACTATGAGCGGTTCACCTCGGCAAAATTGTCGCAAAAGAGCAACGCCACCACCGGCGCCGTATACAACACCGTCATCCAGAAAGAACGGCGCGGCGAATTCCTTGGCAAGACGGTGCAGGTAATTCCCCATATTACCGACGAAATCAAGGCGCGCATTCGTTCCCTCACCGCCGAAGAGGAGCCGGTGGACGTGGCCATCATAGAAATTGGCGGAACGGTCGGCGACATTGAGAGCCTTCCCTTCCTTGAAGCGCTGCGTCAATACCGGCTGGACGTGGGCCCCGAAAACTGCTGCTGCGTCCATGTAACCCTTGTGCCGTTTATTGACGCCTCGGGCGAGTTGAAAACCAAACCCACCCAGCACAGTGTGCGCGCGCTGCGCGACATCGGGCTGCAGCCTGACATCATCGTGTGCCGCACCGGCAAACACAGCCTCGCAAAGGAGCAACGCCAGAAGATAGCCTTGTTCTGCAACGTGACCAATGACGCCATCATCAACGCGGAAGACATCTCGCCGCTTTACGCCATCCCGCTGAATTTCAAGCGGCAGGCGCTCGACGACATTGCGCTGCGCATTCTCGGGCTTGGGGCGCCTGAAAGCGACCTTGCCGAATGGACGGCCATGGTGGACCGGCTTCAGGCCGCCGACGCCACGGCGCATATCGCCGCCGTGGGCAAATACGTGGGTCATGACGACGCGTATAAAAGCATCAACGAGGCTTTTGTCCATGCGGGCATACACAACGACTGCAAGGTGCGGTTGACATGGGTGGATTCCGAAAAGCTGGAACAAGGGGCGGACATTTCAAAGGCGCTGGAAAAATTCGACGGCATACTGGTGGGGCCCGGTTTCGGCTCGCGGGGCATTGAGGGGAAAATCGCGGCGGCGCAGTATGCGCGGGAAAACAAGGTTCCCTATTTCGGGATATGTCTTGGCATGCAGATAGCGGTAATCGAACTTGCCCGGCACAAGGCGGGATTAAAAGGAGCCGCGTCCACCGAGTTTGTGCCCGAAACGCCGCATCCCGTGATATCGCTGCTTTCCGAGCAACGCGGCGTTAAAGACATGGGCGGCACCATGCGTCTCGGACAATACCGCTGCGAGTTGCGCGAGGGCACGCGCGCGCGCGCCGCTTACGGCGCCGACGTCATTTACGAACGGCACAGGCACCGCTACGAATTTAACAATGAATATCTGGATGCGCTCACGGCCGCGGGCATGGTCGTGAGCGGCGTTCATCCCAAGGGCGACCATGATCTGGTTGAAATAATCGAATTGAAAGACCATCCCTGGTTCTGCGCGGGACAATTCCATCCCGAATTCAAGAGCAAACCACTGCGCCCGCAACCCCTGTTCCGCGATTTTGTGGGCGCGGCATTGCGCTACAGAGAGAAGCGTGACTGAGGAAAATCTGGAACAACAGGCCATCCTTGCTGTCGGGTGGCTTCGCAAGGCGGGACGACTCGCCGCGCCGGACGCGTCCCCCGACAAAAGCGATCTGCCGCCGGACGCAGCCCTGTCGCCGCGCGAATACGCCCTCGCGCAAGCCGTTCTGGCGCGCGACGCGGTGGAGCAACTTGCGCGGAAAGCGACTGAAATGCGCGACCGCGCCGAAGAGCAGATCAAGACAGCGCTCCGCCGGCGGGAAAATCTCGCCGCACGGACGACCGGCGTCAAAACGGCGGCGGCAATCAACGCGCAGGCGCGCCTCATATCCGAACAAATCGAAATGCGCCGTCGTGAAATAGCGCGGTGCGACAGGCTCCTGCGCGTGTTGCGGGGCCAGGAAGAATTGCCGCTGCCCACACTGCCTCTTTTCAACTACGCCGGAGCGCTCGAACGGCTCGAACATGCCGACGCCGCGCCGGACACGCCGCCGGATTCCGGCGCGACGCCTCCGTCCCCCCTTCATGTCCGCCTATGCCGCGCATTCATGAATCGCACCGACCAGTCGGACCGCATCGCGCTGGCGATTGCGCTTTTGTTGTGCGCCACCGTTGCCGCGGCGGGACTCTACTATGTTTACAACTGGGGAAGCATTGAACTGGAAATTACGCCCATGGACCATGGGCGCATTCGCGTGGTGTGCGTCAACGGCACGGGCGATTCAATTCTGTTGAACGTGCCTTACGACGGCGGGACGCTGCCCTTGGAACAAGTCGTCCACTATGGAATACTGTTGGAAGCGCTTGACGCAAACGGACGGGCGACCCGTCCCGCGGCGCCGGAAACGCTCTGGGAATACAAGGACAACCCCGCCCATTTGTACGGTCCGATTGTGGTGGGGCCGTTTTATGCCGCCGAGCTGTTTCTCGATTTTTCATCGCATCCGCCGGACGCCTCGGCAACAGCGCTCCGCCTGACCTTGTTCCGCGCGCCGCTGCGAAAATGCAAAACATACACGGTCCCGCTCGCCGACTGACAGCGTGTCGGGACACGTCGAAGTCGGCGGGCAGGCAAAGCGCGTGATATGGCGTAAGATTCGCGGGCGCAACAGAAATCCGGTGAAATATGCGGGTTAATAATCCCTGCGCCAAAAGACGCCGACGCCACTGCGTTCTTTGGCGTCCACGTCGCCTTTTACGGAGACCTGCGGGGTTACCTCCACCTCCACCGAGATTTTGCCGCTGTCGGACGCGGCGCCTTGTTCCACTTCGACGTATACGGAATCGGTGAAATATCTTCCCATGCCCACCACGGTTTCATCGGCGCGCTCGCCGGTTCGGATGTCAATCCGGTCAATGCCGGGCAGGCCGACGGCGCCGGAGAACAATTGCATGCCCGCGAGTCCCCGGTTGAACATGGCGGCCA
>DSBB01000373.1 GCA_011046175.1 Candidatus Hydrogenedentota bacterium
GCGCCTCCCTTACCATCATGCCATATGGCACCTTTTTGTGCTCGTCGGCAGCATCACACACTTCATTGCAGTGCTATATTTCGTCGTTCCCGTGCGCCCCGCCTTCGGCTAAGTACGCCAATTCATAAATGCAGTAACGTATCGGCGTCTCCCGAAGGGGGTCGTATCATCATTGCGAGCGAGGCAGCACAACGTTCGGCTGGTCGCAGCAATCTTAAACAGATAACAAGGATTAGCGCTTACATGGAGTGCGCCGTCTGTTCGGCGCTTTGGCTGGGTTTTCAATGTCACTTCTTTGGATGAAGCGGGAAACCCTGCGCAGAACTCGTTTCCAATCAAGCGCGCGTACACATTCTGGTTTGCGTGGGACGCCACCCATCCCACGGGCGCGGTCCGTCAGCCGTGAGGGCTACGCCAGATCACTGCTTCAGGGACGAAGCACTGCCGGATCTACCTTTTCCGCGTGCGTTGGCCGGAGGGCTATGAATGCCTTCACTGTGTGAGACCGATAGCGACAAGGTTGGAACGACGGGAAGAGGCAGTAAAAAATCAGGGGCCGTAAACGTTGCACATACGCTTGAAATCAGGGCGAGATGGGGCAGGAGTATAAGGGAACTTGGAAGCCCAGGGCATGAAGCAACGTGGGGGGAATGTCAATACCTTCAGGCGTCTGGAGCCAAGCAGGTTGGGGCGCTGCGAGCGCATTGGATGATTCCGACCACTCTTCGCGTAACCAGAGCATTGTTTTCCGGGCGCTTTCCGAATCGGGTTTGCCGCAGGCGGCTTCCAGAAAGGTTACCAGCGGCGCTCGGTCCACCGGATCGAGTTGGTCCAACACCCGTCGAAAATACTGATTCGCCGCATCCTTTTCATCGCACAAAAGCAATCCGACGCCCATGTTAAACAACGCTTGAAGGTTCTCCGGGGCGTCCCGGGGTGCGCGCCGCGCGAAAGCAAGGCCGACGGTGGCGCCGCCCGGTTCGCGTAATGCGACTGAACTGAGCGCGGCGAAGCCGCCTGCGTCTACCGGCCGGATGCCGCAAATTCTGCGCAGCAGCGCGAGGGCGCGTGTCGTGTCGAACGTGTCCACCGGCGCAATCGCAATCTCCCCCAGCAATGCCTCGTGATCAACGCCCATGGTCACAAATTGCTGCGCTTCCGGCGGGAGGGGTTCGCGCGTCGGATCCGCCGTAATGCAATAGACCCGAAGCCCCTCCAAGGCCGTAAAATCCCGTCGGACAAACTGGAGACCGCGTTCGGCGAGACATTCCTCGAAATTGACGGAAGGATATACGTTATAGTTCATCACAAGAACAGCCCAGATGCGCCGCTGCCGCGACGTAGCATCATCGCGCAGGTAACAGGCGCCCGCATCCACGATATATTGCGGCGTGTATGCGGGAAGCAGGATGTCGCACCTGTCCTGAAAATACAGGTTGAAGAGCACATAGGAATAGACGCCGAACGAGGCATCGGGCGCGGCGGACCCTGCCAGCACAATGTCTCCTTCCTGAAATTCGGCGCGCACCCGGGCTGCCGCGTCGTTCTATTGCGTGCGGGTGGCCGCGGGCAGCAGGAGCGATGCTTGATACCCATATGTCGCAATGGCGACAGTGATTGCCGCGCGGCGCAGCGCCGCCGGTTTCAAGCGCGTCAGCATGCCAGCCGCCAACACATACAACGCCAACGAACTGTATAACGTATAGCGCGGGAAAATGCAGGGCCGCCACGCATGTGACAATATCGCGAGGATCAATGCAGGGAGTACGGCGACCATTGCCAGAAACATCAACGGTGCGCGAACGCCTTTTTTCCCGTCAAGCACAATGGAAGAAGATTCTTCTGATAAGGCCCAATACAAGGAAAACAATACGGACGCGGCAAACAGCACCTTCAGGATAGCGTCAAACAAGACATGGGCGGCGACAAAATGTCTTGCTGTTGCCGGGGATAAAAACGGCCATGTCTCTCCGGAAGGCATCAATTCGATGTTGGGGCGAACGGCGTCATGACCGAAGAGGAACACGATGATGTCCAGCAGGCCTGGCGCACGAAAGAGCTCATAGGCACTCTCTGGCTGGTCCAGATTGCCCATCAGCCAAAGGAGCCCCCCCGCAATCAACACCCCATGCGCCATAACCCAGATAATGTATGCGCGCGGTGACTTTCTGAAAGCCAACAACAACCAGCATCCCTGCACCAAGACAAGGAAAACAGTGAAAATATGGGTTCCAATAAGCATTGCGTTGGCCGCAAAACTCACCAGCCACCAATGGCCGCCGCCGCGGCGTGCAGCCTGCAACAGGGCGTAAATGGATATGGAAGAGAGAAATATTATGAGGGCGTATGCGCGAATGGCCTGATCATAAAAGATCTGACTTGGCGACAAGGCATAAAACAGGCATGCCAGATACCCGGCGCTTGGACCAAACAACGGCCTGGCAATGCAATATATGACGGGGACAGTAATTATGCCTAAAAAAACCGAAAGGTATCGGACTGCGAGTGGAGCGATACCGAACACTCTCGACCATGCATATTCCACCACATAATAAAAGGGCATTTGCTCGGTGTTCAGTGTCTCAGGGGAATATACGCAGGCCATGTATGACTTCAGGTCATTACACGCCAAGCATCGCCAGCCATTGAAGTCGTCGAACCAGAGCGATTCCTCTTCCAGACGATAGGCGCGAGCGCCTAGTGCGATGCAACACATTCCCGTAATGATAAGGAAATCCGTCCACCGCTGTTTCCGGGTGATTCCTGTCAGCGAGTCTTTCACATTGGCCTCTATCCGGAACGGTAATGCCCGCATCGTGACAACTGCGTGCCATCGCAACACGGCTTCCCATTGTTGTGGCAACACGGAGCATTGTCAAATGGCCGCCACAAGGCCGGCGGATGCAACAGCCCGTCCGGATACCCTTCAGGATGCCGCCATCAGGGGCTTGCGAACCCCCGTGGCGATAGCATGCGCCCCGATGTTCATGAGCACGCCGACCATCCCCATGTATACGATGAGCGAGGTGCCGCCGTAACTGATGAACGGCAGGGGCAGCCCCTTGGTGGGAAGCAGTCCCATGGTCACTGCCATGATAAACGCTGCCTGAAACGAGATCATCATGCCGATGCCGGCGGCAAGCAGCGCCCCAAAATGGTCCATCGCGTTGACGGCGATCTTATACGACATCCAAGTCAGCAGAACAAACAGCGCCACCACGGAAAGGGTGCCGATAAGCCCCAACTCCTCCCCCACCACCGGAAAAATGAAATCGGTGTGGGCGGCGGGGAGATAGCCCAGTTTCTGTTCGCCCGCGCCCATGCCCTGCCCCCACACGCCGCCCCGGGCAAACGCCGAATAGGACTGGATCAGTTGCCAGCCCGCTCCGCTGCGGTACTCCCAGGGATTGATGAAGGCCAGCAGGCGGATCAACCGGTGCGGCGCGAAGACGACCAACAGGCCGCCCAGCGCCGCGATGGGCGCCGCGCTGAGCAGCAGATACCCCCAACGCACGCCCGCCACGCACATCATCAGCCATGCCGTGGCCATCATCATTACGGGCACGCCGAGGTCGCGTTCCAGCAACACCAGCGCCGAGAAGGAACTTGCAATGGCGATGGGCGGCATGAAACCGCCCCAGAATCGCCTTATTTCGTCGCGGTTTTCGGTCATCTTCACCGCGAGATGCACAATCAGGGCGAATTTTGCCAGTTCCGAAGGCTGGAATCGGAACCACTTGATTTGCAGCCACCGGCGCGCGCCGTCCACTTCCACGCCC
>DSBB01000207.1 GCA_011046175.1 Candidatus Hydrogenedentota bacterium
GCGCTACGACGCTACGTTGGTTTTGTTGTTCATCACGCAACGGCGAAACGACGCTACGTTTGCTTTTTGTTTATCACGCAACGGCGCTACGACGCTACGTTTGCTTTTGTTGTTCATCACGCAACGGCGAAACGACGCTACGTTTTTTTAATTTTTTTATCGTTGCGTCGTTGCGACGTTGCGTGAGCCTCAATTAACTGATCAAATTCCTTTTCCATCTCAAACACTTCCGTAAACTCCGCGAACGCCCAACGCCCGAATTTGCCGAGATTGTTCACGCCGGGCGCCCAGTAGGCGCTCATGGTGTTGGCCTTTTCCTTGGCGTCTTCGCCGCGGTAGCCCTTGATCTCGACAACAAGATTGAGCGGGTCGGCATGGCCGTCGTCCACCAGCACGATGAAGTCAGGCAGATACTTGCGCGGCATGGAACCGTAGCGGTAGGGCACTTCGAGCCCAAGCCCTTGGTTCTTCACATAGGCGCGCACGCGGGGATGCGCCTCGGCAACGCGGCAGAATTCCGCTTCCCAGTCGCTGTCGCACGCGACATAATTGATGTGGCATTTGTTGTGCGCGGTTTTATAGAGCGGTTTCGAGGTGTTGAAATTGACGAATCGCGTGGAGCCGGTGGGGTTGTAGGGGTCGAGCACAGCCTTGACCGGGCTTTTCTCGCCGGCGAGCGCTTCGGTGATGGCGGCCTTGATGCGTTCGCAGGCCATGTCGCCAATCTCGCGGTAGAGCAGTTGCGCCGGTTTTGCGCCGCCGGTGCAGCGCAGATAGCCGCCGTCCAGCCATTCGCGCACAATGCGCCTTAGCTGGCCGAAGAGGTGCAGTTTCGGTTCTTCGCCCGGATCGCGAAACTGAGTATACAGCAGATGCTTTGCGAGATGGTAACAGAGGGTTGCCGGTCGCATCTTTTCGAGGTGTTTCATGTTCAGTTCAACGCCTATGCCGATGATGCCCTCGTTTTTGACAACACCGGGCCCGACCAGCAGCGGGTTCAATTCCAACACAGATTCCGGGGTGAACTTCGCGGCCAGCCGCGTGTCGGGCAGTTCGGTGCGGTAGCCTTCGACGCGTGGGAAGATGATTTCCAGCGCGTCCCGGTCGGGAGTGACGGCGCACACGCGCGCGGTGGCCTTTGGCGGTGTCGGCTTCACGACCACCGGCTTCGCGGTGAAGTCGAAGGGGATGCCGAGCACGTCGGCGTATTCCACATTGAACAGACCCTCTTCGTTCTGTTCATAGGACTGGCGGCGCAGGGCGCGCCCCACCACCTGCTCGCAGAGCAGCTGTGTGCCAAAGGCGCGCACGCCGAGGATGTGGGTGACGGTGTTCGCGTCCCATCCTTCGGTGAGCATGGACACGGACACGACGCAGCGGATTGATTCGCCGAGTTTGCCGGGTTTGCCGACGGTGTTCATAACCTCGCGCAGCAGGTCCTGGTCGGTAATTTTGTCGGCGGCGTCGCGATTGCCGGTGCGCTCGATGATATCGCGTCTGAACCGCTCGATTTCGTCGGCGGCCATGTCGCGGAAGTTCGGGTCGAGTGCGTCGCCCGATTCGAGTTGTTCGCTGTCAATGAGCAGTGTGCGCGGTCGCGCCAGCCTGTTGCCGTTTTCGTCATAGTTGCGGAAGAGCGGCAACCGCCCGTTTTCAAGCACGGGCTCGCCTTTGTCAGTCGGCCGGTGAAACCCTGAGACATAGTCGTAGACCAGTTTCGAGGTGGACGTGTTGTTGCATACGATGATGAACACCGGCGGCGTTTCAATATTCTTGTCCGCCTCCCAGAGTTTAAAGGTTTGGGCGTAATGTCCGTAGAGCGCGTCGAGCGCGCTTTGCAGTTCTGCAGGCAGATTCAGCGGGTCGAGGAACGCGCCACTTTTGCCGCGCCCCTTCTTGGGCATCTTTTTGCTGATGTGCTCCCACAGGTTGCGGAAGGTGAGCGAGTCGCCGCCGGGCATATTGTCGGCGACGGGCACGCGGGGCAGTTTTACAATGCCGCATTCGATGGCGTCCATGAGCGAGAAATCGCTGACGGTCCACGGGAACAGGGTTCCCTCGGCGTAACCGGACCCACGCAAGAAGAAAGGGGTGGCGGACAGGTCGTAAACGCAGGGCGCGCCGAGTTTGCGCTTAACCGCTTCGATGCCTGAAATCCATAGGCGCGCCGCCTCGTTGTTCTTCTTTGCCTCTTCCTTCTCGTCGCCCTTGAGTTCGGCCACCTCGTCGGTCTGCGGCTTTTCGCGGTAACAATGGTGGCCTTCGTCGTTGATGACAAGGATGTTCTTCATGCCCATGAGGTCGGGCATGACCCGCTGTATCATCTGCCCTTCCGTTTCCTGAGTGCTGATATCAGGGCCGTGCCCCTTGAGAAATGCGCGCCCGACCCGGGACAGTTCCATGCGCTCGCGCAGTTTGAATGCGTGAAAGTTAGTGATGACAATCTTGGCGCGTTCGACGTCGCCGAGCATGTCGTTCGGGATCAGTTCGCGGTGTTTGTAATAGCTGTCCGGGTCGTTGGGCTGCAACACGCGCAACCGGTCGCGTATGGTGATGCCGGGCGCGACTACGAGAAACCCGCGGGTAAACTGTTTGCTGCCGGGATGACGCGCGGCGTTCACGGTCTGCCACGCAATGAGCATGGCCATGACGGTGGTTTTGCCCGCGCCGGTGGCCAGTTTGAACGCGATGCGCAACAGTTCCGGATTGGACTGGTCGTTGCCCCGTTTGATGTGATTCCAGAACCGCCCGTTTTTCGGCGCCACTTCCGTCAGCCAGATGGCGGTTTCCGCCGCTTCAATCTGGCAGAAGAAGGGGCGGATGGACTGGAAGGGGTGGCTGCGCCAGTGGGACAGCAATCGCGCCGTTTCCGGTGTTACCTGCCATTGCTCGGGCCGGGGCAGTTTTCGCCATGCCTCTATTTCACCGCGCAACGCGTTGATGAATGAATTAACGTCATACTCCTGATCGGCGGTGGAAATGCCGTCATCCATTCCATAGTCCATTTCCGCCTGATCCTTTGGGAAGCCCCGCTGTTTTTTCGCGCGGGGCACGGGCGTGATGAGCGACGACGCGCGCCGGGACGCGAGGATATGGGTTGTAGGCTGACCGTCGGCGGCCAGTTCCCAATGCCGCGCCGGGTATTCGTAGGGCGAGTTCAGAATCGGATGCGAGAAGAAATCGTCATTCATGTCCCCGTACTCCTGTGGTTGCGCGGAATCGGAAAAGGACGACAACACCGCCGCACTCTCCACGACCGCGGGAGCCGCTTCTTCATTATAATGCCTGTAACGGCGCATTGGGCGCAAGCGCGCGGCCACGGCGGCGGTAAAAACAACCAACAGGCGCTGGAAGCGACGAAACAACACTACCGCCGCTACGCGAAACGGCAGATGACTTGGTTCCGCGCCGACAAGCGCATCCGCCGGCTGCCCGCGGATGACGGGAGTGTCATTGCCGCATGGATTGACGAATTAATCCGGCAATCCGCAGAAGAGCCCGATTGAGCAACGAGCGTCCGCCGCGCAGGGGCGTCAGCCCAGGCCGCGCGCAAGACGGAACCCTATTCCAGCCATGGCGCCACATACTCTTTCGGGATGCGAAGCAGGTCGAATATGCTGGCAATAAGTTCGCCATGTTCGCCGCTTCTGGCGGGATTCAGAAATTCCCAGACAATTTCCTTTTGGCGTGTCACCTCAAAAACGCGCCCGCTCACCCCCTCCGTAATGAGGACATTGTTGTTTGGCATCAATGCTACGGCGCCGATGGA
>DSBB01000031.1 GCA_011046175.1 Candidatus Hydrogenedentota bacterium
GACAAAATGTAATGGATTTGCGAACGTCAATGGCCGCGAGTTTTTGGGGCGTGGTGACCACCACAGCGCCGTCGAGGTCCTCGACCAGTTGACATGCGGACAATACTTCGTCGCCCGTGCCCGGAGGCGAATCAATGATAAGGTAATCGAGATCGCCCCACGCTATATCTTTCAGGAATTGTTTGATAACCCCCATTTTCATCGGCCCCCGCCAGATAACAGCGTCATCCGGACTGCGCAACAGGAAACCCAGGCTCATTACCTTCATATCGCCAAGTTCCACAGGAACCATGCCGTCCGGGCCGCTCAATATGGTTTCGTGTTCCAACCCCAACAGCGTGGGGATACTGGGGCCGTGAATATCTATGTCAAGCAGTCCGACCTGCTTGCCCGACATCATCAGGGCTGTGGCCAAATTGACGGCGACGGTGCTTTTCCCCACGCCGCCTTTTCCGGACAACACAATAATTTTATGTTGAATCCGGCAGAGCCTGCTGCGCAGTTCCCGGCGTTCCTGATATTCCTCCGGGTTCTCGTTCGGGTGTTGCGTCTTTGCCGAACAGGTTTCCTTGTCGCATGACGAACAGATTGTTTGTCTTTCCATTTCTTTTTCCGCCTGTTTGTTCATAAAATCCTCCACGGTTGCCTTAAGGGTGTTAGACGCGAGCAGGGCGCAATGCTGATGCTCCTCAGGCATGCCGCCCAAAGCGTCCAGTATGTCCTCTTGTTCTATCCGCATCGCCTCGCGCGGCGTTCTGCCTTCCGCAAGTTCGGTCGCCATGCTGCCGCAGGCGCGTGACGGACCGCAGCCGGTGGTGGTGAATCCCACCGCCGTTACAATGCCG
This sequence comes from Candidatus Hydrogenedentota bacterium, assembly GCA_011046175.1. Taxonomy (GTDB): domain Bacteria; phylum Hydrogenedentota; class Hydrogenedentia; order Hydrogenedentales; family CAITNO01; genus SLFT01. The sequence goes on from DSBB01000031.1 coordinate 846, forward strand.
TCGTCCACATGCAGCCAAAACTCCATCGTGTCGCCGCACGGCCCTGTAATGCGCGCGTATCCATCCGGCTCTTCCAATTCACCGTAATTGCGCGGTTTTGTGAACCGCTCCAACGCTTTTCGGGTAAAACCTGTTGCCATAATTTTTTCGTTCTGTTGAAACCCATGAAATCCGAACCTATGTTAGTGCATCATGACAGCATCGTTTGGATTCGTTTCCAAAGCGTTTGCATGTCTTGTGCTGCGACGCTTTCCGGAAACACAACCACAGGCTGTCCCATCACTTGGGCCGTTGTTACCCCCACATCATACCGTATCCGGCCTGCGGGAATCGCATTCGCGTCCCGTGCTTTGGCCTCAATCGCCTCTGTCATCGCCTCGTTTATGTCCCACTTGTTTACGCATACCGCGGCGGGTATCTTGAAATGTTTCGTGAGGGCAAGCACCCGTTCAAGGTCATGTTCGCCTGAAACGGTGGGCTCGGTAACAGCCAGCACCAGCGACGCGCCGGTTATGGAGGCGATTACGGGGCAACCGATCCCCGGCGGGCCGTCCACAAGAACCAGCGGATGATTATCCGCTTCAGCAAGATTTTTGGCTTCACGCCGGACCGTTGCCACAAGTTTGCCGGAATTTTCCGCGGCGGCGTTCAAACACGCATGCGCCATGGGCCCGTAATCCGTGTCGGAGACCATCCACTCGCCACAGAGCCGTTCAGGAAAATCAATGGCATTCACCGGGCAAAACCGCACACACACGCCGCACCCTTCGCATAAGGCCGGGTCAATGGAAAAGGTCGCCTCGCCCGCGCGGGCGCCGTCCATTTTGACGGCGTCGAAACGACAATGCGCGAGACATGCGCCGCATTTGACGCATTCTTCCCGGCGGACCACCGCCTCATGGCCGCTGTAGAAATCATGCCGTTCCCTGACGCGCGGCGACAACACCAAATGCAAATCGGCGGCGTCCACATCGCAATCGGCAATAACGGGGCGATCAGCCAGCGCGGCGAAGGCCGCCGTAACGCTCGTTTTGCCGGTGCCGCCTTTACCGCTTATAACAACCAGTTCTTTCATTTCGTGCTGTTTCTATTCCGATTTTCCGTCGGGATTTTCCCGCGTTAGATTTTCTATACTCTCAAACAACGCCTGAAACCGCTCCTTGTATTCAGGCAGCGCATCCACCATCAACTGTCCCCGGGAATGCGCCTCCGCAATGCCGCGGTCGTCCGGGATTTCCATCAGGATGGGTATGTTTTCCTGGTCACAGAACCGCTGGACGCGGTCATCGCCAACGCCGACACGATTGACAAGAACGCCGAAGGGAATGTTGATTTCACGCGTCATGGCCACGGCCAAGCGGAGATCATGCAGCCCGAAAGGCGTCGGCTCCGTCACAAGCAGCGCATAATCAACGCCGCGCAGCGTGGCAATGACCGGACAGGATGTGCCGGGCGGCGCGTCCAGAATCGCGGCCGCATCACCGCGCATTTTTCCCTTAACCGCACGAATAAGCGGCGGCGCCATGGCCACTCCAACATCAAGACGCCCGTGCGTCAACATGACGTTGTGCGACTGAAAGGTTTCCAAAACTCCGATGCGCCGGTCTTTTTCCGTGATCGCGCCCCGCGGACACACCTTCATGCAACCGCCGCAGCCATGACACATTTCCGGGAAGAGGATGGGCGCCTTGCCGAACGAGACTATCGCGCTGTATTCGCAAAACGCGCCACAGGCATTGCACCCGTCGCACAAGGAAGGGTCAACCTGCGGGGTCGGTATGCCAACCACCTCCGTGTCAAGAACCTCCCCGCGCAAAAATAAATGCGCGTTGGGTTCTTCCACATCACAGTCCAATAATTGCGCGTCAACATCCAGCGCGCGCGCCATGTTTGCCGATACAGTCGTTTTCCCCGTGCCGCCTTTACCGGAAGCCACCGCCAGAATCATATCCAATGCCCCTCGACATCCGCATCATCCGATTCAACAAGTTCCCCGTTACGGTATTGGTCCAGCGCCGCCGAAATTGTCGGCGCATCGGCGTTATATATCGCGACGCCCGCGGCGCGCAAGGCGCGAAAGGCCTTGGGACCGCAATGCCCGGTGATTATCGCCTTTGCGCCCGATTGCGTAATTGTTTGCGCGGACTGAATCCCCGCGCCCTGGGCGGCGTTCAAATTCTGCTCGTTGTTGATGACTTCAAACGTATCCGCGTCAAGATCGTAAATGAGAAACCGCGGAGCGCGCCCAAAACGACCGTCCAAAGGCGCGTCAAGCGCGGCGCCTGATGTGGTAAATGCTATTTTCAACTCATTATTCCTTTGCTGTTTTCCGGGGGCGACCATGCCGAAACATCGTAACGGCATGGCCGCCCTTAATGGAACCAGGTGAGAATTACTTGGCTTCGCCACCGCTGTCAAATTTTGACAAACGCCGCGTGATGGCATCCAGCTGCGTTTGCAGCGATTCAGCCTGTCGTTGCAAAACTTCCTTTTCGCTATCGGGCATTACGCCCGCTCCAACTGCTGCCGGATTGGCGTAACGCATCCAGCCCGGAAGACCGGTGGCGTAAAACATATTGCGCCAACCTCGTCCGCCGCCGCCGAAACCACCACGGCCGCGGCCAAAACCGAATGCGCCGCCTCGTCCCGCAATGGGATTCGCAAAACCCGGCACGCCAAAACCCGCGCAGTATCCTGCCGCGCGGCCTGACATCGGGCCCATACCGTTGGGGCCTGTTCCGTCTCCTCTTGGCATAAATCTATCCTCCTTTCATCCTATTGTTTAATTTGCGCGAACCAGCGCCGAGCCACATTTCGGACACGTTTGCGCGCTGCAAGGCACGCCACGCTGATGCGCCACTTGTTCATTACATTGCGGGCAAATACAGAGACCGGCGGGACCGCCCGCCACAGGGCCGCCC
>DSBB01000115.1 GCA_011046175.1 Candidatus Hydrogenedentota bacterium
CCATGATGCTTAAGCCGCCTGATTTTCCGGAATCATTAACGCGCCAAAGAATAACAGAATACGGTCTGGCCTTTCCATCCGGATTAGCGGATCGAAAAAGAATCGCGGCCGGGAGCCTATGCGCCCGGCCGCTGTTCAGTAGTGTCGGATACGGAAAAGGTTGGCTTGCTTTTCCGTCGTTCGCAGTTATATGTTCCCCCGCGCGTCGAGCGGGGAAAACCTATACGCGCTCACGGGGCACGTATTTGGTGTGCAGCAGTTTATGGGAGATTTTGCCAAGCGGAGCGCCCAGGAACTCTTCATAAATCTGCTTGATTTCCGGGTTCTCATGGGACTTGCGCAGTTCGCGTCCTTCATCTTCCCTGTAAATGGCTTCGATTCGTTTCAGGCGCATTTCGTTGGTTGTCATGCGCGGTTGTCCGCCGCCGCCGATGCAACCGCCCGGACAACACATGATTTCAACAAAGTGGTAGGAGGCCTCGCCGGCGCGCACCCGTTCGATCAGCGCGCGCGCGTTGCCAAGACCGTGCGCCACGGCGACATTCGCGGTTACGCCTTCCAAAAACGACCAATCCGGGACGCATCCCTTGAACGTAACGGAAGCCTCCTTGATGCCTTCGAGTCCCGCCACGGGGGTAACATGTAGTTTGTCAAAAGGAAGTTCCGTGCCGGTAACAAATTCCCATGCCGTGCGCAGCGCCGCTTCCATCACACCGCCGGTATTGGCGAAGATGTCCGCCGCTCCGGTGCTCATGCCCATGGGCGAATCCTGCTTCTCATCGGGCAGGTTGACGAAGTCAATGCCCGCTTCCCTAATCATGCGTCCCAGTTCGCGCGTGGTCAATACAATGTCCACATCCTGCGCGCCGCTGTCAAACATTTCCGGGCGCTGCGCTTCGTACTTCTTCGCCGTGCAAGGCATGACGGAAACCACGACCATGTCTTCCGGTTTCTTGCCGATTTTTTCCGCGTAATACGTTTTTGCGAGGGCGCCGAACATTTGCTGCGGTGATTTGCATGTGGACACGTTGGCAAGCATATCCGGATAGAAGTATTCAATGAACTTCACCCATCCGGGCGAGCAGCTGGTAAACATGGGCAGCGCCACGTCCTCTTTGTCCACCAGCGCTTTTTTCAGCCGTGTCAACAATTCCGTGCCTTCTTCCATAATGGTAAGGTCGGCGGCAAAATTGGTGTCAAACACTGCGTCAAATCCGAGTTTGCGCAACGCTGACACCATGCGTCCCGTAACCACGGTACCCGGCGGCAGATCGAAGCATTCGCCCAGCGCGGCGCGAATGGCGGGCGCCGTCTGAACAACAACGGTTTTGGCGGGATCGTCCAGCGCCGCCCATACGTCCTGTATCTGGTCGCGCTCGGAAATGGCGCCCACGGGACATACAGCCGAGCATTGGCCGCATTGCACGCAAACCACATCGTCCAGTTCGCTGGTGAAAGCGGGGCCGACAATGGTGCTGAAGCCGCGCCCCTGCGGGAAAATGCCGCCCACGCCCTGCACCTCGTTGCACACGGTGACGCACCGGCGGCACAGCACGCACTTGGCGGTGTCGCGCACCAACGCGGGCGTGCTCTCGTCAATGTACTGCTTGCTTTTTTCGCCCGGATAACTAACTTCGCGGATGCCGAGGCTGCGCGCAAGCGCCTGCAGCTCGCAATCATCGTTGCGATCACAGGTCTGACAGTCGCCCGCATGATCGGACAGCAACAGTTCAACCACCGTGCGGCGGCCTTCGCGCGCCTTTTTGCTGTTGGTATGCACCACCATGCCATCGGCAACCGGCGTGACGCATGAAGCCAGCAATGTGCGCGCGCCTTCCACTTCGACCATGCAGACGCGGCAGGCGCCAATCGCCTGCACGTCCTCGAGATAACACAACGTCGGGATTTTGATGCCTGCCTGCTTTGCGGCGGTCAGGATCGTCGCGCCCTGGGGCACTTCCACCGATACGTTATCAATAGTAACTGTTGGCATTATCTTGTCTCCTTTTTATGCGTTGGCCTAGCGGCTCGCGGTTTTTTCAGCGGGCGCGGCGCAATAGTCGCAGCGCAGGCAGCGCCTGGCTTCACGCACGGCAACGCTTTCGGTAAAAGCCAATTCCACTTCATTAAAGTTATGCACCCGGCGTTCCACGGGAATGAGTTTCATCCTCGCGCGCGGCGCATCCGAAGGCTCCGCATCGGGATCAAAATCGGTATCCACATCGTATTCTTCACGCCAGAAAGCGTGCTCTTCACCGCTCAGATATTTGTCAATGCCAACCGCCGCGCGTTCGCCCGCGCCAATCGCTTCGGCAACAGACGAAGGGCCGTCAGCCGCGTCGCCGCCCGCAAACAACCACTCGACGGAAGTGCGACCATGCAACGGGTCCGCCGCGACATAGCCGCTCAGCGTCATCTTCACATCCAAGTCGCCGAGCATTTTCTTGGCATCCAAACTTTGGCCGATGGCCGCAATAACCTGATCGGCGGCTTCCACGAAGGACTCTCCGTCTTCGCGGGCCTGCGGCCTGCGCCGTCCGCTCCGGTCAAATTCGCCCAGCCACATGTGATTGCACTTGACGCCGACCGCTTTACCCTTCTCAACAACAATCTCCTGCGGCGCAACAAGGGTCTTGAGGATAACGCCTTCGTTCTCGGCTTCCTCTATTTCCTCCTTGTAGGCGGGCATTTCGTCCCGGGTGCGCCGGTAAAGCACCGTAACGGATTCGGCGCCCAGGCGCACGGCCGTGCGGGCGGCGTCTATGGCGGCGTTGCCGCCGCCGATAACCACCACTTTCTTGCCCACAGGCACATTGCCCCGCAGGTTGTATTCGCGCAGGAAGGCGATGGAGTCAAAAACGCCTTCGGCGTCTTCATTGGCGATGCGCAACTTTGCGCCGGACGGCGCGCCGACGCCAAGGAAAACCGCTTCATAGCCTTCATCACGCAACTGTTGGAGCGTGAAGTCTTTCCCGAGCGCTTTCTCGGTTTCGATTTCAACGCCCATCCGCTCAATCATGCGAATCTCTCGCGCCAGTTCTTCACGGGGAAGGCGATAGGCGGGGATGGCCTGCACCAGCATTCCGCCGGGACGCTGCGTTGCTTCAAACACCTTGGGCTGGTAGCCAAGCCGCGCCAGGAAATAGGCGCAGGTAAGGCTGGCGGGGCCGCCGCCGATGATGGCGATCTTGCGTTTGGCGTTGGCTTCGTTCTCGCGCATTTCCGGCAACTGAATCGTAACTTCCTGCTCTACCATAAACCGCTTGATGCCGCGAATCGAAACAGGTTCGTCGAGCGTGGCGCGGCGGCATTTGTCTTCGCAGGTATGGAAGCACACCCGCGCGCATACGGACGCGAACGGGTTGTTGTCGCGGTGTACGCGCAACGCCTCGGCATAGCGCTTTTCTCCTATGAGCGAAACAAAACCGGGTATATACACGCCGGCGGGGCATGCGCTCATGCAGGGTGCGCGCACCAGTTCGGGGCAAACGCCCGCCGGGCAGCGCTTCTCGCGAATATGAATGTCGAACTCTTTGCGGAAATGGCGGATGGCGGACAGTACGGGATTCGGCGCGGTCTGGCCAAGGCCGCACAGCGCCGTGTCCTTAATCTGCTGCCCCAGCGCGATAAGTTTCTCCACATCGCCCTCTTCGCCCTCGCCGCGGCAGATGCGCTCCACAATCTCAAGCATGCGTTTGGTGCCAATGCGGCAGGGAACGCATTTGCCGCAGGATTCATCCTGCAC
>DSBB01000049.1 GCA_011046175.1 Candidatus Hydrogenedentota bacterium
AAGACAGCTATAGACTACATCGGCAAAGAGCATTCAACTCCTAACGATGAAGAGATAAGAAAGCTATTACGGGGGGAACTATAGGGGCGGAAAACGGAAAACGGCTCCACGGTCACCTATTATAGGCATATTATTCGCAGTTTGACATTTGTGAATGCTTTGTGGTAAGGTAATTGCATGATGGTTTTGTCAGTCGTTGCATATCAAACACCGGGGTGCCTTGGCCTGTTTGGTCAGCGGACGCAGTACAGGCGGAGTTCTGGGGACATGATCACTTAATTCCTGGTCAGAATCCGCCAAGTGCTAGCTCTATACAGGTTGATGGAATTAAGTATCATGTCCCCAGAACTCCGCGGAACGCTGCATTTTCAACGACAACAAGCCGAATGAATGGGCGGGCACGGCGACTTGATGAGCGGATTGAGGTTGCAGGGGACGCGCGCATTCCCGGTCGTGAACGAGGTCTTTTTCGGTTATGGCAAACGCCTCGCTTATGAGCGCTCCGCCTGAAACGGTAAGCAAGGTTTCGTTTTCGCCCAGGTTGACCCAGAAAAGGTGGTTGCCGATGCGTGCCGCCTTTACCCAGTCCGGATGCGAACTGTGGCAGCGGTATACGGCGTCTCCCGCGTTGGTGTTGCGGGTCATCAATGCGAGCGCGTGATAGATGGGGCGCACGGGCCATTGGGGCGGGTCAAAGTCCCACAACCCGAAGCGCATGGGCGTTTTGCCGCCGGGGTAATACATTTCATGGACGCACCATACGCTCCAGCCGGTCACCCCCGCGTTTAGTCCGTCCATGAACGTGGCCATTGCATGCATTGCGTAGGGATATTCCCGCATGAGCGGGTTTTTGTCGGGCGGCTGCGTGCGTTCATCGGCAAAGCCCATTTCGGCGACAATGAAGTCCTTGCGCGGCGCGCGCGTCTCGAGCAGGGCAATGCGGTCCGCAAGGATATGTTTTGTCATGGGCGCCACGTTGACGGGGAAGTAGAAGTGGGACGCGAACAAGTCCGCCAGGTTAAAGTAGCCTGTATCATTCACGCACCGCTCAAACCAGCTGCGGTTGTTGCCGTCGTCACTGCCCACCATGTTGAGATTCAAGCCGCGCCGGTCAAACTCGGCTGCGACGCATTCGTGCAGTCGCACAAAGGTTTTGAAGGACTGCGCTTCGCGCTCGACGGCGCGCGCGAAAAAGATGTCCGGCTCATTGGTGAGCGTGTAGTCCCGGATGCAGTTGTATCCCTTGCGCGTAATCAGGTGCTCCATGAGCGCGCCAACGGCGCGCGCCAGCCGTTCCGGGTCTTCCCACGGTTTTTTGACCGCCCACTCGACGCCGCACACGTTCACTCTTGTTCCGAGCCGCTGGTACAAATCAAGGGTTCGGTAGTGGGAAAGCATGTTGTCGCTGTCCCAGGTGAAGGTTTTACCGTCCAAGGACGGATTCCAATCGTTGTACCAGAAAAACATGCGCACGTAGTCGGGACGCATCCATTCGATGCGCTTTTCCCGAAGGGCAACCGCGTCTTCGGATGCGCCGCGCCGCGCGTTTTCCTCATTGTAAAACCAGCCGTCGTCCTCGAAGCCGAACCCGATCAGTTTCGCGGTCTCTTCATTGGAGAACGTCAGCGCGACGCCTTTTGCGTCGGGCGGCGCAACCGGGTCCGGCAGACGGCGCACGGTCATGTCGGAATAATGGGCCTCGCCGAACCCGTGCAGAAACAGCCCTAATTGGGCCGTGGCCGTTCCTTCCGGCGCTTGCGCCCAGAGCTTTACCGCGCGCATGCCCGTATCGCCGTTTCCAAGGAACATGTCCGTGTGGGCAATGCGTTTGTGGGCGGCGTCAAAAAAACTCAAAGACACCGACGGGCCGTGTCCGCCGTCGGTGTTGCCCTCACCGCGCGCCGCGGCCTCGAAGCGCTGCCCCGCCGATGCGGGGACAGTTGCGGCGGCGCGGCGCCAGTCCGCTTTTTTGTCGGCTGTTCGCTCAACAAACAGGGACAGGGTCGGGGCGTCGTGCCGCGACGAAAAGCGCGTTTGCAAATCATCCGGATAAACGGTCCAGTCTTCGCGGAAGGCGCTTTCAGTTGTCGGCGGCGCAATCAGCGCGATTCCCTCCGCAATCTCTGTTGCAACGCTTCCAAGAATCAATGTTGCATACATGACGGACATCATCCGGCAATCCTCCTGTTTTGATTAAGGGTAACCGAATCGTTTTGCGCGGCGCAAACGCGGCGCAACCGGCGATGGGCAAAACCGCGTGGCGCAAACGGCGGTCAAACTTCTAGAGCGGTCCCGCCCGGAGCGGATTCGCCTGCTGTGGCGGCACCCCTGTTATTGCCGAACTCTTCATCTTGCACGCCATACGCTGTGGTATTCCCGGAATCGCTGCGCTCATGATTGCGCGGCTACAGGAGTTTCTTTCATGTCCCGGTTCAAATGCTGTTCGCACAAATGGTTTCAAGCGTCGGTTCTGTTGTTGGCATTGTTTGTTGTCTGGTTGTGGTGGCGCACCGGCGGCATAGAAATGGAATTGGACGAGGCATTTCTGAAAACACTGCCAACCGCCGGGGATGCGGCTGAATTTACCATTGTAACCTACAATGTGCAGGCGCGTCCTTTCTTTGACGATTCCAAGCATAAATTCAACTATATTTCGCCGCTTTTGAACCGTTTCGACATCTGCGCCATCCAGGAATGCTTCAAGGATCATCGCCGTCTGTGGGAAGCGGCGGAACATCCCGTCAAGCTGTATCACGCCACGCTGAGACACCCGTTCAAAATTGTGGGTTCCGGCCTGTCCATACTCGGCAGATTCCCGCTGGAAAAGGCGGACGGCATTAATTTTGTTTCGCAGGGCGACGGGCAAAACCGTCCGGCGTCAAAGGGCGTGTTAATGGCGCGGTTTTTAGTGCGCGGCATGCCTCTTGACGTATACACCACGCATATTGCGGCGGGAAAACACGAAGCGTCCATGAAGGCTAAAATAGAACAGGGGGACGAAATCATTCGATTCGTCACTGAAAACTCGCCCGCCGAAAATGCCGTGATTCTTCTTGGCGATTTCAACATGCGGCCCAGCCGCGGTCCTGAAGACCGGGAGGCCAACAGGAATAATCCGAAGGTGATTGGGTTCGACCGTATTGTGGAGGCGCTGCAGTTGCGCGACGCATCGGACGAAATCAACGGCCCGACGGGCACGGAGATCGATCGCATTCTATTTCGACCGGGGAAAAACCAGATTATGCGTCCTCTCAGCTGGCAACATGACGCCCCGGCGTTTTACGATCCCGACGGCGCGCCCTTGAGCGATCATGAGCCGGTCATTGTTCGATTCCGACTGGAACGAATCCAATAGGCGCTTATTAGATGCCGCTTGTTTGTTCGAGGGGGAATTTGTTTGGTCATGTGTGGCATGATAAACAACGGCTTTGACCCGCGATACGAAACAACAAGGAGGAGAATGCCATGGAACGGTTTCGTTCGTTGCCCGGCTTGCGTCCGCGCGCCATTTTTGTTGTGGCCCTGTCCTTGTCCATCGGGTGGGGCATTCGCGGCAATTTCGGCCACGAATCCGGCGCGATGATAGCGGGCGTACTGGCTTCCACGGCGGCCTGCCTGATGTCGGGCCGTTCCGACTGGCGGCGCCGCGTGGCTTTCTTTGCCCTATTCGGCGGGCTTGGCTTCGGCTTCGGCGGCTCCATATCCTATATGTATCCCATATCCTTCGCCGGTTCGGAGCAATGGG
>DSBB01000510.1 GCA_011046175.1 Candidatus Hydrogenedentota bacterium
CAATAAACTCGTTGTATTTATATGGACGCTGTATCCTTCGCGGTATGCGCGCCGCCTTATTATTTCAAAACAGCGCCGCGCCATGCGACCGGGACTGTCAGCGTGACAACCATATCTCGGAACGGATAGAATACACTACCTTCGTTATGTGTTACTAATTATTGAGAAACGTATTCGAGAAAATTGAAAGCAAGCACCACGCCAGAACAAAGGAAAGACATCATGGAGAACAGACTTGTTAACGCCCTTAATTTGAAACACCATCCGGTGGCGCTGGTGTGGACAAACGAAAAACCCGTCGGCGCGGTGGAATTTGGACGCGATAAATGGGGGTGCGTCATGTATCATCTTGTGGCCGCCGCCAAGGGGCGCACGGCCGTTATCGGACGGGACACGTATGGATGTGTCGGCGGGGGTGTAGGCATGGGATTCGGCAATTGTTACAAGGATTTTCCCGGCGGCTGTGAGGCGTTTTATCGGTTTTTGTCCAGCGGGCACGGCGACGACGAACGGGCGCAGCAGGTTGCCGCGGGGATGGCGGCTTCGGGCAACAAGGAAATGGCGGATGATTTTCTGCACGGGGAATGCTATCTGAAGAATCCTGAAACGACAAAATGTTTTGTGGAAAACCTGCCCATCCAGGACATCCCTGCGGATTATGTGGCGCTCAAACCGTTGGAAGAAACCGACTTGGAAACGGAGAATGTGCGCAGCATTACCCTCCTAGTTAATCCTGATCAGCTCTCGGCTCTTGTTGTGTTGGCGAATCACGAACATCCCGAGCGGGAAAACGTCGCAATTCCTTTTGGCGCGGGTTGCCAGATCATCGGCGTGCTCATGTACCGGGAACTTGACAGCGCGACGCCCCGCGCGCTTGTGGGGCTGACCGATCTGTCTGCGCGCAAAAATGTCCGGCGTATTCTTGGCAAGGATGTCATGTCGTTTTCGATGACGCCCGCAATGTTCAAGGAAATGGAGGCAAACGTTGACGGGAGTTTCCTCAAGCGCAATACATGGGCCGCCCTTGCGTGAACATTGACCGGCCTTTTACCGGCGGTACGGTTATTCCTCGGCGACGCTCATCGAGATGGCGACGTTGTCGCCTTGTTGTTGAATGACGAGATTCAACATGCGTCCGTCTTTTTGACATACAAGCATCTGCATCGGTTCTTCAATACCCTGCTGCATATTCATTTGCTCTGTCCACCCGAGCTTCCTGCTCTCTTCCTTGAAATAATAAACAAGATTTTCAAACTTTTCCTCGCTCTCCGCCTGAATCGTAAAGCCCGCAGTACCGTCGGTAAGCGACATGGTAATCTTCATGCTTGTGTGGATGGGCACGTCCTTGGGAAATCCTTCGGGTATGCCGGCGGAAGAACCTTGCGTCATGGAAACACGTCCGCCCCCTCCGGTGACTACCACGCTTGCGTCATCCCCGTCTTCCTGTATTTCCACGGTTGTTTCGGCGCCGTCCTCGTCTTTGACGGTCATGGACATCCTTTTTTCGTCCGGACTAATCGAAACGGACGCGTTTTTTCCTTCTGACGCCGCTTTTTTTTCGATAATTCTTTCCGTTGCCTTAACTGCCGTTTTGCGTTGCGCCTTGTCGCCGCTGCCGCATGCGCAAAGCGCGATTGCGCAGCCCAGAACCATCAGCATACCGCCGTATTTCATCGCCTTCATCGCGCACACCTTTATTGGTTACCTTGCTCCTTGGCACTAAACAGTAGCACATCAACCCTATATACTATACCATAAAATAACAAAGCGCCGCCTGCAAATCAAGCGGAAACGCAACACAAGGGGCAACCGGACGTCAACGAAAGCTATGACGTTTTTTGGGCTGACAACAGAATATCCGGCGAATTTTCACGGAAAGGAGTCCCGTCAAATCCGCCCAATAGCGGTTCCGGCGTTAATCGCGCTTCCCGCGCTTCCGCAAGAAGCGTTTCAGCGGACCAGTGTTTTAACAATACCGTTTCCGTATTTTCCATGAACGCCCCGGTCGTTGCGGCAAAATAGGTAATGGAAAGCAGTGTGCCGTCATGTCCGGGCAAAAAGCGCTTCACCGCCGCAATATCGCCGTCTTCCACGCTTTCCCGCTCCACACGGATGCGCGGTCGTTTCATGGCGGGCGCATCATAGTTCAAGGTTTGCGTGATGAGCAGGCCGCCGGGCGCGAGAACAGCGGCGACTGCGGCAAAAAACCGCCTAAGCGCTTCGTGATTCGGCAATAATGACAGTGAATTGCCAAGACACAGCGCCAGTCCGTAGGGCCCTCCCTGCGGCTGACGCATGTCCGCGACGGCATAGGTGATTTTTGTATGAGGACGGCGCTCCCCGGCGTGACGAATCATTTCTTCACTAAGGTCTGACGCGAATACTTCCGCGCCGTGTTCCGCCAGGAACAGCGCATGCAGCCCGAGCCCGCACGCCAAATCTGCGACCCGGTTCACAGGCGCGCGGGCGAGCGCCTTGAGCAGGAAGCCGCCTTCCCGCTCAAGACGTCCGCTGCGATTTCCAAGCAGTTCATAAAAGCCGGCCCTTTGGAAAGCGCTCATGACGCGCTTATCCCAGCATGGCGGCCAAGTCGGCTTCCACTTCGCCAATCGGGGTCAACCCGAACTTGTCCACCAGCACGTTCAGCACATTGGGCCCCACAAACGCGGGCAGCGACGGCCCGATGCGCATGCCCTGCAGATTCAGATGCAGCAGCGTAAGCAGAATACAGACCGCCTTCTGTTCGTACCAGCTCAGCACGATGGACAGCGGCAGATCGTTCACGCCGCACTCGAACGCGCCCGCGAGGGCGACGGCGATCTGGACGGCGCTGTAGGCGTCGTTGCACTGGCCGATGTCAAGCAGGCGCGGAATGCCGTCAATATCGCCGAATTCCAGCTTGTTAAAGCGGTACTTTCCGCACGCCAGCGTCATGATGACACAGTCGTCGGGCACGGCGCGCGCCAGAGCGGTGTAGTAATTGCGCCCGGATTTTGCGCCGTCGCAACCGCCGATTAAGAAGAACCGGCGAATCTTGCCCGCCTTCACGGCTTCGATGACTTTATCGGCAACGCTCATAACGGCATTGCGGCCAAAACCGATGGTAATGAACTTCGCCGGTTCATCCTCGGCAAAACCGTCCGCCGCCAGCGCCGCGTCAATGACGGGCGCAAAGTTGCGGTCGCTAATGTGTACCGTGTCGGGCCAATGCACCAATCCGCATGTGAAGATGCGGTTCTTATAGCTCTCGCGCGGTTTTTGGATGCAGTTGGTGGTCATCAGAATCGCGCCGGGGAAAGCATCAAACTCCTTGGCTTGATCCTGCCATGCGCCGCCGTAATTACCCGCCAGATGCGAATATTTCTTCAATTCCGGATAAGCCAGACACGGCAGCATTTCGCCGTGGGTATACACGTTGATACCTTTGCCTTCCGTTTGCTTGAGCAATTCTTCCAAGTCTTTCAAGTCGTGTCCGGACACGAGAATGCACTTGCCCTTGACGGGCGTCACCCGCACCTGGGTCGGCTCAGGGTGGCCATACTTTCCAGTGTTCGCCTGGTCGAGCATTTCCATGGCGCGCAGGTTCTTCTCGCCCACCAGCAGCGCGCGCGTTACCAACGCATCCACATCGCTTACGTCACGGGCAAGAAAGTCAAGCGTGTCATGGAAAAACGCGCTGATGTCGTCGTCTTCAACGCCCAGTATCACGGCATGGTCCACATACGCCGCCATTCCTTTCAGG
>DSBB01000535.1 GCA_011046175.1 Candidatus Hydrogenedentota bacterium
CCTGGCGCCTGGCCAAGATGAACCTCGCCGTGCGCGGCATCGACTCCGACATCCGCTGGAACAACGAAGGCAGCTTCCACATAGACGAACTGCGCGACCTCAAGTTCGACTACATCCTCGCCAACCCGCCCTTCAACATCTCCGACTGGGGCGGCGATCGCCTGCGCGAAGACCCACGCTGGCAGTTCGGCGTCCCACCCGTGGGCAACGCCAACTACGCCTGGTTGCAGCACATCTACTGGCACCTGGCCCCCTTCGGCACCGCCGGCGTGGTGTTGGCCAATGGTTCCATGAGCTCCAACCAGAGTGGCGAAGGCGAAATCCGCAAAGCAATGATCGAGCGTGATGCCGTGGACTGCATGGTGGCTCTGCCCGGCCAGCTCTTCTACTCCACCCAGATCCCCGCCTGCCTATGGTTTCTCGCCCGCGACAAATCCAACGGGAAGCGCGGCCAGGAAACCCTGCGCGACCGGCGCGGCGAAGTGCTGTTCATCGACGCCCGCAAGATGGGAAAAATGGTAGACCGCACCCGGCGCGAACTCACTAACGACGACATTCAAAAGATTGCCGATACCTATCACGCGTGGCGCAGCGTCGCAGGGACGCAAATCAATGCGTCCAACACAAGCAACGACGAATCCGGGCGCGATGAATCGCGCCCCTACGAAGACATCCCAGGCTTCTGCAAATCCGCCACGCTGGATGAAATCCGCAAGCACGGCTATGTGCTCACCCCCGGCCGCTACGTCGGCGCCGAGTCCGCCAAAGATGACGGCGAACCCTTCACCGACAAGATGAAGCGCCTAAGCACCCAGTGGCGCGAGCAGCAAGCCGAAGCGGCGCGGCTGGATGCGATGATCGAGGCCAATCTAAAGGAGCTTGGGTATGGTGGCTGAAATTCGGCCATTCGGTGAGTTGTTCGTAGAGGGCACGCGCAATGGCTTGACGCGACCTAAGGCCGTTCGAGGCGCTGGCGTAAAAATGGTCAATATGGGCGAATTATTCGCCCATCCAAGGCTCCGGAACGCAGATATGGATCGTGTTCCGCTGAGCGATTCAGAAGCGCAGAAATTTTTACTGAAAGAAGGTGACCTACTATTCGCTCGGCAATCGCTCGTTCTAGAAGGTGCGGGGAAATGCTCAATCTTCTTGAGCGATGACGAGCCTGTAACATTTGAGTCACACGTGATCCGAGTGAGACTTGACAGAAGCAAGGCTGATCCGTGCTTCTACTTCTACTATCTACAGTCTCATCACGGAAAGAACGCGATTAGAAGCATTGTCGAGCAAGGGGCCGGGGCTTCAGGAATCAGAGGGAGCGATTTACAACACCTCGGAGTTTTGTGGATGCCACCACCCGAACAACGCGCCATCGCCCATATCCTCGGCACGCTGGACGACAAGATCGAGCTAAACCGCCGCCGCAACCAGACCCTGGAGGCCATGGCCCGCGCCCTATTCAAGGACTGGTTCGTCGACTTCGGCCCCGTCCGCGCCAAGATGGCAGGCCAAGAACCCTACCTCCCCGCCGACCTCTGGCAGCTTTTCCCCGACCGCCTTGACGATGAAGGCAAGCCCGAGGGGTGGGAAACGAAGCGTGTTTCCGACTACCTGAGTCTTGCATACGGAAAATCATTGCCGGCAGTAAAACGTCATTCAGGAGGCGTCCCTGTATATGGTTCCGGCGGAATCACTGGGTTTCACAGCGAAGCCCTAGTCAACGAACCTGCGGTTATTGTCGGACGCAAAGGCACTGTTGGAAGTTTGTTCTGGGAAGATCGCCCATGCTTTCCCATCGACACGGTTTTCTTTGTCCAGCCAAAGGCCCCGCTACCTTTCTGCTATTACCTCCTCGAAAGCTTGCCACTACGGGACATGAACACTGATGCCGCAGTGCCTGGACTGAATCGTGAAAATGTCTATCGACTAGAGGTCGCCGCGCCACCGACCGCGCTAATCACTGCTTTCGCCGCGACTGCCTCGCGCTTCCGCGAGAATATTGCGGCCGTTTCCAGACAAAGCGAAACCCTCGCCCAGCTCCGCGACACCTTGCTGCCCAAGCTGATCTCCGGTGAGCTGCGCATCAAAGATGCTGAGATGTTTATCGAGGCCGCGCAATGAGCACGAAAACGCCAAATAAATCTGTTTTGGTATCAAGCCGGAAATCCATTCTTGAGCTGACCGCCGCTGAAGCGTTGACTTTTCTGCTGAAGCCAGAGAGCTATTGCAGCCTCGACCTGCCTCCCTACATCTACTTCGATGCATTGATGGAAGATGTACACAATGCTCTCCAAGGCAAGCAGCTATCCGGGCTATCATCCAGGCCAAGAAACCATGACGATGTCAATTACACCATCCTCAATAACAAAGATGGCAAGTACGCGTGGCGCCCTTTCCAGCTCATCCATCCAGCATTGTATGTCTCGCTTGTTCATCGTTTGACCGAGGATGATAACTGGGAGCTGATTCTGAATCGTTTCAATGATTTTTCGGCCAACGAAAAGATTCAATGCTTGAGTTATCCGGTGGTTTCACTCTCGGATGAAAAGGATAAGGCTGAACAGGTCTCGCATTGGTGGCATGCGGTGGAACAGCGTTCCATTGAGATGTCACTGGACTATGAATATTTACTCGAAACCGATATCACCGATTGTTACGGCGCCATCTACACGCATTCGATAGCATGGGCCTTGCATTCAAGGGCGGACGCCAAGCAGAATCGCAGTGACAGGGCGCTGTTGGGCAATATCGTGGACGCCCATATCCGGGATATGCGTCACGGTCAAACCAACGGCATTCCGCAAGGCTCCGTGCTGATGGATTTTATTGCGGAAATAGTGCTCGGCTTGGCTGACCTAGATCTATCAGAAAAAATTCAAGGTGCGAATATCGATGATTACCGCATCCTGCGCTATCGCGATGACTACCGCATATTCGTCAACAATCCGCAGGATGGCGAACGCATCGTCAAGTTCCTGACTGAGATCACGATCGGGCTGGGTCTGAAACTCAATCCAGCAAAAACCAGAGCAAGTAGCGATGTGGTAAAAGCTTCTATCAAGGCTGACAAACTTGCCTGGATAAGCAGGAAGCATTCAGAAAAGAGCCTGCAAAAGCACCTGATCATCATTCACGATCATGCGGTGCAGTTCCTCAATGCCGGCAGCCTTGTGGTTGCATTAAACGATTTCCACAAGCGCATTTCCCGTCGGAATAAGTTGATCGAACAACCCATGCCATTGATTGCCATTGTTGTGGATATCGCCTATCGCAATCCTCGTACTTACGCCATCTGCGCCGCTATTCTCAGCAAACTGATCAGTTTGCTGGAATCGGAAGATGAAAAAATAGCTGTCGCCAACAAAATCAACGCTAAGTTCGAGAAGATTCCTAATACTGGGTATATACAGATATGGCTTCAGCGGATCACGCTGCCGATCTCCGCAGACTTTGTCTATGAAGAACCGATCTGCAAATTGGTTGCGGATGAAACTGTTGCGCTTTGGAACAAGAATTGGATTTCTTGCACAGACCTCAAGAATGCGATTGATGTCACCAAGATTATTGACCGTGAAAAACGCGAGGCCATAGAGCCGGTGATCACGATGGATGAAGTTGAACTGTTCTTAGCTAAAGACTTGCAAGGTTATTACGCATGACCCGCATCCCCGTCAACCCCGAGCTGTTGACCTGGGCGCGCGAGCGAGGGTGTTCAAAACTCTGTGTCAGCC
>DSBB01000339.1 GCA_011046175.1 Candidatus Hydrogenedentota bacterium
AGGTAATGTCGCTGCTGCTCAGATGGGGTATGCATTCGAGCACTTCCGGCGGCGCGGTATTCACATTGATGCGCCCGTCATCAGGCCAGACGGTCAGCAGATTGCGCAATCCCGGCGCCTTCTTCGTGCCGAACCAGTCGTCCTCGGATACGCCCCGGAGATACCGCACCTCTTCAATCGCGTTAAAGGGCGTCTTTTCCTCTTCCGAATGTTCTTCGGAAGAGCGCCGCGCGATTATCCTTCTTATGGCCGGCCTTTTCAAGGAGGGTATCTCCTCAAGCACCTCGCGTGCCGCCTTGTTTATATTAATATAGCGCTCTTCATCCGTAATGACATACGAGACTTCATCGCCAATAAACAACTCGCGCTGCTCGAAATAGTCTTGCTCATACAGGTTTAGGCTTTGCGCCCACATTTCCCCCACATGCGTGCCGCCGCGATGCTCTTCCGGCAGCATGAGCAACAATACCGCGCGATTACTCAATTCAACAATGCCCCTCTCCACCGCGCCGCGCGCCATCATCATCGCCTGCGTATGATCAAGCGCGTACCAGGCCGCGCGCCGTTCAAGCGCCGCGCGCCGCCCAAACCCGATGACGAGAAGCGTGAGCATGGCCGTCACCCACAGAACGCATATCAGCGCAAAGCCGTCTCGCCGTCGTTTACGCATCAGCATTGAACATCTCCTCCAATGCCTGCTGCGACCTGCGGTAAGACGTTGCCCGTATGGGCAGCGTGGCGCTCATCGAATAGGTCTGCCCTTCATTTTCCGGATCGAAAAGCTCGAAGGTAATCTCGACCGCCTGGGGAAGCCCGTAGCGCTGCAGGTGGCGGTCAATAATAATAAGCGGCTCGGGAATCGGCGGCTCATTGGGCAGCGCCTCTTCCGGCAAAGGCGCCCAGACATATCGAAGCCTGAATTGCTTCACATTGTTTGCCACAGTCGTCTTGTACTTTCGCGAGAGCTTGATGCGCCCCGCTTCCACAGGCTCGCCATCCGGATTCGGCATGGGCAGCGCCGCTTCAACCAGCGCCTCTTCCCGTTCGATGCTGCGCTTGCTGCGGTTGTAGGCGTATTCCACGCGCAACAGGCGCGGCCCTTCACCCTGCTCCAGATCAAGAGGCTGCGCGATGACAAACATAACAATTTTTTTGTTGTCCCCCTCGAACAGATGCGCCGCCCGGGCGACAATGTTGTTGTACTCGTGGGAAAAAAGCGTCATGACGTTGCGCGCTTCCGCATATATGTCATAGCCGTTTTCAACGCTGCGCCAAGCGTTCAGAGCCGTGTGCGTCATCGAATATACCGCCGTCATGACAAGGCTTAACAACATCACTGCGATTAAAAGTTCGGCAAGCGTAAACCCGCGGCGCGATTTGCGCGCAAAAAGCGGACGGGGTGTAACGGTGTAATTGGGCGCGACAACCGACTTCATAAGAACTCCTCCTCCGGTTCCGGTTGCCACAGGAGTTCAGGCCGAAGCAGTGTTTCGCCGACGCATTCATGCTCCGTGCCCGCGTGTTCCCAAACTATGCGCACCGTGAGTTTGCCCATGTAATCCTGAAAATTCTTTTCCACCATCTCCACCACCTCTATCGGCAAAAGCGCCGGTATCATCGGCATGGGCACTTCCACCCGGCGGAGCTCCCACTCATATTGAAAACGTTCGTAGGGCGGCGCGAAACGTCCGTTTCCGCTGCCTTCCGGCTGCTCGAACCGCAACGCATGTTCGCCGGCGATTTGTTCCAACAGAAACCGGGCGGTGGTATAATCCTGCGCCTGCCCGCGGGTAATCACCGCTTGACGCAGCGCTCCTTGAATAACGAGCGCGCTCATGCTGAGCAGCGCCAGGGCCACCACCGTCTCAACAAATATGTAACCCTTGCGTTCGCGTCGCATCACCGGCTTTCCTCAATGGTGATTTTACCGAGCGGCCCCTCCACCGTGATGGTGAACTGCACCCCCCGAAAACGTTGATCCCGAAGACGAATGACCGCTTTGTCGCTGGCGCCGTTGGGCAGACAGGACACGAAGTATTCGCGGGTGCGCCGGTCGCGACGCGCCTTGATATTGTCAAGGGCGAGATTTTCCGGCAGAAATTGTTCCCCTGTCGCCAGCGCGCGCGCCTCTTCAAATACCTTCTCATCGTCCTCGAGCCCCGCCAGACGCATTAAGCGGTACTTGTTGGCGTCCTTGTCCAGATAGACACGATGCTCGCGCGATTCACGCACCGCCACTTCCTGGGCATAACGCAACGTGGCCACCAGATCGTTCCGCGCGTTGCGCACACGGATACCGTCCATCGCGGCGACATACACCGGCGCGATGGAAGCGGAAATAACGGCAAGTATCGCCATGACCACCAAAATTTCGAGCAAGGAAAATCCCACTCTAGTGCGCTGGAATATTGTTGAATGCCTGTTCACTGCGCTTCTTTCTGCCAAGACGGCTGCTCTGGTACTGTGGGCGGCTAGGGCATGGGCGAGGTGAGCGTTACATCATCTTCCGTTCCGGGAACACCGTCGGGGCCCGAGGAAAAAATATCGTAATCCGCGCGCAGAATATCCGTAGGCGGCTTGTAGTTGTAGGGATTTCCCCACGGGTCCGGCTGCAATTCGCGAACATAGCGGCGTTTGCCGCTCACCAAGTCATCCAGGCTGGACGGGTAATTGTCATTATTATCCAAGGCAAACAGGTCCACTGCCGTGCTCAAATTTGCGATATCGCCCTTGGCGGCGCGAATTTGCGCCTCCCGCGCCCGCCCACCGTAATTAACCATCACCATCCCCGCCAGGATGCCGATGATTACGGTAACCAAGATTAACTCTATCAGCGTAAAACCGCCAGTATTTTTCATGGAACTTCTCCATAGGTTCAAGGCGCCAGGGACGCCACGTATTGTTAACGTATTTCGGGGGGCGCCGATAAGACATCCTTATTATTATTGTACGGATTTACGAAGGCAAAATGCCAAAAAATGACATGCCTTCCATCTGTCGCAGTATGGGCTGCCCGGAGCCATTCCCCGGAATCACAGCGTACGCCTGTCATTCTCGCGCCGCTTCCATTTTCTCGCGAATTTCCTGCCAATCGGGGCGTTCGAGCAAAACACGCTGGTATTCGCGCAACGCGGCGGAAGCGTCGCCTTTTTCCATAAACATATCGCCAAGCAGCGCGCGGGCGCGCAGGTTGTCCGGTTCCAAACGCAGCGCCGCTTCGAGCGCGTCAACGGCTTCGTCAAGGTATTTTTCCCGTCCATAAAGTCGGGCAAGATTCAAAAGTATGTTTGCATTGTCCGGCGCCAATGTTCGTGCTTTGTTGTAGGCTTCAACAGCTTCCTGTATACGGCCGGTGCGCGTGAGTAAATCGCCGTAGTTGTTCCACGCCAGAGCAAAGTCGGGATACAGTTCCACCGATTTCTTATAGTGGGTCTCCGCCGCGCCGGTTCGGCCCCGCGCAAAGAGGGCGTCCGCATAGCCGCAATGAACGCCCGCGTCATCCGGTTGCTGTTCCGCCGCTTTTTCAAAATAACGCAACGCTTCGGCGGCGTTGCCCCGTCGCATGAGCAGAAACGCGTATTGCTTCAGCGCCCCGCCGTGATCAGGCGCCAGCCGCAACGCCATTTCATAGCGCTCCTGAGCCTCATCAAGCGCCCCCGCCTCCGCGTGCGCGTCGCCCAACCCCACATGCGCGTCGGCGTCCTCCGGCGCGAGCGCAACAGCGCG
>DSBB01000513.1 GCA_011046175.1 Candidatus Hydrogenedentota bacterium
GTACAATATATGTCAAGTATCGTGAGAACATGATGAAGGCAGAATATGTAAGCGAGGAATATCAGCAGGTAATGTAGGTTGCCTGCCGGAAAAGGAATCAGGAGATGAAGGCAATATCTATCGGGGGAATCATACTGTCGGTGTGCGTTGGGTTGGGGTTGATTCATTCCGCTCCGGTCATGGCGCAATCGGTTTTTTCCTGTCCCGATAACCTGTTGGCAGATGGCGGGTTTGAATTGGGCCTCGGCGGCGGCGCTTGGGACGAATATTCGCTGAACGCAGGGTCGCCGATATGCTCCATAGATGTTTGCGGACAGGGGGGCGGCACGGGGCCGTATGAAGGGGACCATTGGGTTTGGTTCGGCGGCTATTATGATGAAGAGGAGGGACAGGTTTATCAGGATGTACTGCTCCCCGCGGGTAGTATGGTATTGCTTGAGTTTTACTTGGAGATTCCTGTGGCGGGTCAGCCGGGTGTATGCTGGGTGGGGATTGACGGGGATGTTCTTTTCGAAGCGACAGAACTGGATGCAGCCACTTATGCCGTCTACCAAAAAGTAACATTGGACCTTTCCGAGTACGCCGATGGGGCGAACCATCAGATTTGGTTTTATGGCTATACGGAAAGCAGCGTTGATACTGTCACAAATTTCTTCCTGGATGCGATATGTTTGTCCGCTGAGTCTCTTGCTGAAGGTGAAGGTGAAGGTGAAGTCGAGGGTGAGGGTGAATCTGATCCGTCCGACACCATTTGCGAAGGCAACCTGTTGTGGGATGGCGGTTTTGAACAGGGAGACACCGCCGAGTATTGGTCGCAATATTCCACAAACGCAGCCACGCCCTTGTGTACGGTGGAGGTTTGCGGCATGGGGGGCGGCAGCGGTCCGTATGAAGGCGACTGGTGGGCATGGTTTGGCGGTTTCGCGGAGGAGGAAGAAGGGTTTCTGTCTCAGACCGTGGTTATTCCGGAATCCACAACCGCATTCCTGAGTTTTTTTCTGGAAATCCCCGCTGCCGGGAGCCCGGGATATTTGTTGTGTGGCATAGACGAGGATTTCCTGTTTCTCGTTTCAGAAACTGACGCGGCCACGTATGCCGTGTATAAGCAGGTGATGCTCGACGTGTCCGCTTATGCCGATGGCGCGCTGCATGACGTATTCTTTTATTCTTACATGCCCGCGGGCGACGGCATAATCAACTTTTTTGTGGACGCCATTTGTCTTACCTTGGATGCCATTGCGGAAAAGCCGGCGAATGATTTATGCGCCGATGCGGAAATGTTGGCGACCGATACGCCGAAATCAGGTTCCAATCTTGGCGCGGAAGGCGATTTGATTTCTTCTTGTTCTTATTCCGACTACAGGGATGTGTGGTATCAGTGGACGCCTGAAGCGTCAGGAACGGCGGTTATCAGCCTTTGTGATTTCAGTAATTTTGATACCACGCTCAGTGTGTACGATGCGTGCGGGGGTGTGGAAATTGCCTGCAATGACGATTTTTGCGGCCTTGCGTCGGAATTGAGTTTGGAGGTATCGGCGGGAACTACCTATCTTATTCGTGTTGCAGGATATGACGGCACGCAGGGCAACTTTACATTAACTGCGTCGTTGGGGGGAGGCGAAGGCGAGCCGGTCGAAGGAGAGGGCGAAGAAGGCGAGCCGGTTGATATTGGCGATTACTATTACGGGGACGCCAACCTCGATAATATCATTGATTTTGATGATGTCGAATATACGTTGGATATTGCCATCGGCGTGATTACTCCCGACGACCCGGTATCGCTTGCCACAGCGGATGTTGATCGCGACGGGTCCGTTACCAGTGAAGACGCTTTGCAAATATTACTTTATGTGAAAGGCGGGGGATTGATAACGGAGGCGCCCGAAAGTGTTCGCGCCGAATCGGGCGGCAACCAGGTGACTGTATTCTGGGACGTGGTGCCCCACGCAAACCTTGGCGGCTATGCGGTGTACAGACGGGCGGAGGGCGAATCGGATTTCCGCAGGATTGGCGCGACCACAAACACTTCTTTTACGGATTTGGATGTGGAGACAAAGCGCTACGCGTATTATGTGGTTACCGTGGATATTTTCGGCAATGAAGGAGCGCCGTCGGAGGAAAAAACGGTGCTTGCCAATACGGTGCGCGTATGGTTGCCGGAGGTGTGGGCCATGGCAGGGGAACAGGCGCGTATACCTATCAACTTTGGCAATGCCCGCGGGTTGACGCCCAAATCCATGATATTCAATATCCGGTTTGATCCGACCGTCATGTCGTTTGCTTATATTGATCGCGCCGTATTGGCGCAGGATGTTGAGTTCATAGACACGGTTGATGAAGAAACGGGATTATTGCGAATTATTTCCATTGATCCCAATGCCAGCATCATCGGCGGTGAAGGACGTTTTCTTGATGTATTTTTTAACGTCAAGGAAACTGCCGCAGGCGAGTGCGTCGGCATCGGCCTCGAGCGCGCCACACTCGCCGACACGGCGGACAAGGTTATTGCGACGGAGCTGTTTTCAGGGCAATTGTGCGTGGGCGATGAATCGGCGTGGGGCGATGTTGACGCCAATGGTGTTGTGGATGAAGCGGATGCGCAGATGATACTCGATATGGCCACCCGCAAAGTGGCGATAAACGCTTACCGGGAAAAGGTTGGAGACTTGAACGGAGACGGTCGCATTGACAGCGCTGACGCCGTGGTCGTGTTGCGGCTTGCCGCTGAAGAGCCAATTAATCCCCCGGAAACGGTCGCTATGGATTATTCGGATGAAACACTCGCGGCAATGATTCCCGATATTACGGCCGGACGGGGAAGTAAAATGACGCTGCCCTTGAGCCTGAGCAATGTGGAGGATGTGGCGGGAATGGATGTGGTAGTGTCTTGGCCCGCTGATGATTTGGCCCTTGATGACGTTAGTCTGGCGCCGGCGTTTGCCGGAGCGCAACTGGCGCAATCTTCTGGGGAGGGTTATGTCCGAATCAGCTTCAGCGGCGCAAATGCCACGAAAGCGACGGGAGAGGCTGTTGTGGCAAACATTGTCTTCGACGTGGTGGGTAATGTGACCAGTTCCATGAATCCCGCGTCCGTCGTGCGCATCAACCACACAGATGTCAAGCAGGCCTTTGGCGAGAGCCACTTATGGTTTGGTGATATTCAGTTGGGCAACGCCAAAATAACGATAGTTGAAGGTTCTGAAGAGGGTGAAGGCGAGGGTGAAGGCGAGGGTGAAGGCGAGGGTGAAGGCGAGGGTGAAGGCGAGGGTGAAGAGACGCCATTGACGCAAATTGCGCAAAGTCTTTTGGATAGTTTCACCGCGGCGGACACGAACGCTGACGGGAAACTGGATTTTGCCGAGGCGCAGGCGCTTAATGCGTCGCTTACCCGGGCGCAGTTTGACGCTCTTGATTTGAACGGCGACGGGTTTGTAACGCCGGAAGAATTAAATACCATACTTGGAAATGACAGCGACAATACCGGTTGCTGTCAGAGGAACGGCGATAATCCGGCGGCGGCCGCCAGAAAGTTCATGGGCGACTGGTTGCTCATCGGCTTGAGCCTGCTGGCGCTGTTGGGTTACGCGAAGATTACGAAAAGTCGTTAATGCGGGAAGTCCCGTGTGACATAACATCGAGTTTTAGACATCGTTTTGTACAAACGATGCTTGCGTGTAGATTGTGATAAACCAATAAGGAGAGAAGGAATGAGTAC
>DSBB01000109.1 GCA_011046175.1 Candidatus Hydrogenedentota bacterium
ATATGGCCCCTTGGTCGGCGTTCGGATCGCATTCGATAACAATGGCGGGCGCCATTTCTCCGCGCGGATTGAGGGCAAGGTCAATAGATTTTACTTTGCCCGCGACTGGCGCATGCATGGGAACGGACACAAATCCGCCCGCTTCGGCGATCGGTTCGCCGCGCGCCACCTGCTGTCCCTTGGCAACCAGTGGTTTTGCCGGGGCGCCGATATGCTGCGAGAGCAGCACGGTAACTTCGGATGGCCAAGGCAATCGTTCCGTAGCCTCGCCCGCAGTGTGTTTGTTTTCCGCAGGATGAACTCCATGCGGAAAGGTACATGCCGTTGTGCTCATAATTTACTTTACATTGCCTTCTGCACCGATGCGGGCATTACCCGCAGCCCAAGGTCCCGTAAGACAGGCAAGACAGTTCCGGGACCTGTTAATTACATATCCCGGTTATGCTGCCTGCCGTAGGGCACATATCGTGTTTATCCAATCGGAAGCGGTTCCTTATTTTGGGGCGCTTCCGCCTTTTCACCGTAAATCACGCCGCCGTTGTCCGCCAACCCTACGATGGCGCCTGTGGGGCAACGTTGTATGGCGGCTTCCGCGGCGAGATCATTTTTGCTGTAATCAACAACCGGGAGATTGTCATGCATGGAAACAACTTCGGGCGCGTCCTTCGCGCACAGGCCGCAGCCAATGCAGGCCACGGCGCAGGCGTCTTTTGCGCTTTTGCCGCGCAGTTTATTATTGCACGCCACCCACAGCCGATGTTTGACGGGGTGGATGGAAAACAGATTTTTCGGACATTCAACGACGCAGTTGCCGCAGGCGGTGCATTTTTCCGGATCAACGACGGGCAGTCTGTTGGAACTCATTGTTATTGCGTCAAAGGGGCAAACGCGCGCACAGTCGCCATAGCCGAGGCAACCATAGGTGCAGACCTTGCCGCCGCCTGAAACAAGCATTGCGGCGCGGCAGCTTTCCAAGCCTTCGTAAACCGCAAAGCGTCGCGCCACATTGTCGCCGCCGGCGCAGGCCAAACGCGCCACGCGTTTTTCTCGTCTTCCCGCCTCCACGCCGAGAAAGCGCGCTATAAGCTCCACCATGTCGGGCGGATTGGCCGAGCAGCCTCCAGGCGTTACCCTGCCGGCAACGACCGCCTCAGCAAAAGCGCGGCAACCGGCTTCGCCGCAGGCGCCGCAATTCGCTCCCGGCAGCATTTGCTCCACCGCGTCAATTCGCGGGTCTTCGTAGACATGCAGTTTCTTGTTGGCTATTGCCAGAACGCCGCCCAATGTTACACCCAGAGCGAGCATTACGCCCCCGGAAATGAAGAAACCCATCATATCGTTGATAATACTCCTATGTCAGAAATAGTCACAGGAAAGGATCGCATGGGCGCCGTAATTCGAGACAGAGGCGTTTGTAACGGCATAACGCCCGAGTCAAGGCATTGTCTGCGACGATAACCCTCGCCCGATACAGCGGTTCATGTTATCCCTTTTTATACCAAAAAGGCAGTAGCAAAAAGAGTAATCAGCAATGCCCTGCACCGAAGATGAATCATCGCGGCCGTGTTCGCCAAATGATATATGTATCATAATGTCTGCTTCGACGCGCTGGTTATCATAACGCGCACCGAGTGCGAACATCGGAAATGACACATCCCACTCACGCGCGAATAGTAGCATATAATCCTTTTGCGATACAATCGCGGGTCATCTTATTTTGCGGCATGTTTGAACCGTTGCGTAATTATTGTGTATTGTCTGCGTGTTGTAAATCGTGATTTGTCCCGCCTTTATACATGAAAGCGGCGTTTATGAGGCAATATTTTCGCAATCGAAACAAACACGCGGGCGCGGCGTGTTTGGCGTGGTATATGTTATGCGTGATGTTCTTTTGCGCTTTCGGGCATGCTGAAACCCCTTTTGATGAGAAGGCGTTGCGCCTGGCCATCGAGGATTTGCTCGCAACATATCCTGATGCTTACGCCCGGGGGGATGTTTATCTGGAACATCTCGAGGCGTATGTTCGGGAAGGGGATGTTGAGCGGTTGTTGCGATTACGACGTGACGCTTTGCTGGATAATCCTTTATTGCGTCGGTTTGACCGCTTGCTGTTGGTCAAGCGGAGCGAACGACACTTGGGGCTTCCTCAGAATTGGGAGGGAAACTCCAGTTTGCCCCGCGCGGGATTTGACAATGAAATCGCAATGCTGCGTGCTCCTTGGAAACATGCGCGTTTATTCACGTTGTACCGTCCTGATAAGCCGGTGTTTGTGGGCGACTTGGAATTGCATTTTGAAGGCGACCGCATATTATTTTCCATGTCGGCGCCAGACGGGCCGTGGGGTATTTATGAAATGTCGCTTGACGAACCGACGCCGCAGGCGCTGCCCTTGATAGACGCGCCGGACGTGGACAATTACGAGGGGTGTTATCTGCCGGACGGCAACATTGTTTTTTCGTCCAGCGCGCCTTTTGTTGGTGTTCCCTGTGTTACCGGATCGTCGCATGTGACGAATTTGTACCGTTATGATCGCGACTCCGGTCATATCCGACGACTTACCTTCGAGCAGGATCATAATTGGTGTCCCACGGTATTGCCCAGCGGGCGCATTCTCTATCTGCGCTGGGAATATTCGGACATCCCCCACTTTGTCTCGCGTATATTGTTTCACATGAACCCGGACGGCACGGAACAGATGGAATTTTACGGCAGCAATTCCTATTGGCCCAATTCCATGTTTTATGCGCGTCCGATACCGGGAAGCGCCACCCGGTTTGCAGCGATTGTGGGCGGACATCATGGCGTGCCGCGCATGGGCGAACTGGTTGTTTTTGACGCGACGAAGGGACGCAGAGAGGCGGATGGCGTTGTGCAGCGCATCCCCGGACGGGGACAACCGGTGACGCCCGTGCTGCGGGATAATCTGGTAGACGAATCGTGGCCGCGTTTCCTGCATCCGTGGCCGCTGAGCGACAAGTACTTTCTGGTTTCGGCGAAGTTGACGCCGGAAACGCCGTGGGGCGTATATCTTGCGGATGTATTCGACAACCTTGTCCTTATCAAGGAGGTTGATCGCCATGCGCTTTTTGAGCCCATTCCCGTCATGTCCCGGCCTGCGCCGCCGGTAATCCCGTCAAAGGTGGACCTTGAGCGGGCGGATGCGCTTGTGTACATGGCGGATATCTACGAAGGCCCCGGTTTGGCGGGTGTGCCGCCGGGTACGGTGAAGTCGTTGCGTCTGTTCACGTATCACTTCGCCTATCACGGTATGGGCGGCCAGATAAACCGCATTGGCATGGACGGCCCGTGGGACATCAAGCGAGTGCTGGGAACGACGCCGGTTGAGGCGGATGGTTCCGCCTTTTTTCGCGTACCCGCCAATACGCCCATTTCCATTCAGCCGCTGGACGCTGAGGGCAAGGCTATCCAGCTGATGCGCAGCTGGATAACAGCCATGCCCGGTGAAACATTGTCTTGTGTGGGATGCCATGAGTCGCAGAACACCGCGCCGCCGCCGACCGCCACGCTTGCGTCGCGCCGCGAGCCCACTGAAATAGCGTCATGGTATGGGCCGCCCCGGGGCTTTTCATTTATCCGCGAGGTGCAGCCGGCGCTCGACGCGCTGTGCGTCTGCTGGCATGACGGTTCGCCTGATGCGTTGCCTGATT
Source organism: Candidatus Hydrogenedentota bacterium (assembly GCA_011046175.1). Lineage (GTDB taxonomy): Bacteria > Hydrogenedentota > Hydrogenedentia > Hydrogenedentales > CAITNO01 > SLFT01. The sequence continues at coordinate 3,670 of DSBB01000109.1, forward strand.
TCCGTCCGCTGCCGCCGGTGCATCCGGACGCGGGCGACGCGCCAT
>DSBB01000224.1 GCA_011046175.1 Candidatus Hydrogenedentota bacterium
ATGGTAAAGCGCATATTCTTCAGGATAGTTTCTTATCATATCATCTATCAGGCGCCAGGCCGCCTCTTGGTTATTCTGCCGCAACAACATCCGCACAAGCAAGGATTGAAAATGGACGCTTTGAGGGCGCCGCCGCAATGACTCATTAAGCGATTCTTCCGCCTGCATCCATTTCTCCGCTTCCAACAATCTCCTGATTTCCTGATCCTCCTGCAGCAGATGCAACGGTTCGGGCCACGGATATTGAAAGTCCCCGATTGGCGTGTGGGGCCACGGCAATCGTAACCGCTGCGACCAGGCAAAGGCGTCGGGATTGTCTGGAACACATAAATTGAACATCAAGCCCAGTCCGTCCAGATCGGTCAGGCGTTGGAATCCCTCAAACAACACGGTTTGGTCATCCGGAAGCAGCAGACCCGCAAAGCGGGTCCATTCGTCGCAGTGGGACGTCTCGTAAACAACAAAGTAATAATCAACGCCGCCTGAGGCGATATCAGGACGCGTATGCAAGGTCACGGGGCCGCTGAATTCCCATCCTACAGCGTCCCATTCATAAATGAGACTCACGCTGGAAGGCGGGCTCTTAAACCTTGCCACCAGCGCATAATCATTGAAATGCGGGAAAACGGGTTCGCCCCGGCAAGGCGCGCACGAATTCATTCCGAGCGGTGTTATCAGCGTTTGCCCCTCCCAACCGCAGACGCTTTTATGCTGCAACGTCTCGCGCGGCGCGTTTTCATAAGCCGTCAGAATTCGCGCCACTCGGTCATATTGCAGGTGACGTGAAAAGGCAAGAGGAATATAGAACACGCCAAAGACGACGACAAACCATATCCCCACCCGCCATAAGCGCGCCAACGACGCCCGGTTCCCGTCATAAGAAATTGTCCGTTTCGCTGAAAATAACCGGAAGAGGCTGTGGAAAGTCAAACAGCCAAACCAATAAGGGACGAATGCCGTATGAAAAGCGTGCCGTTCCCCGTATTGCAAACTTGTATATCCGCAAAACAAACAAAGGAGCAGCAACACTTGAGACGCCTTGTAGATGTCCCGCCACGCAATTATGGCCAACCCTGCGATGGCGAAAACCAACCCGAAACGGTGAAACAATTGAAACGGCGGGAAAAAGTTGCTGCGCACCCCGGATATGGCGCGAGCCACCGCGCCATAGGCGCGGGTAAGCATATCCGCCGGAAAAGCGCGAATGATCGTAAGGATATAGGACAGTATGACATGGTTCGTTCGTTCATCTTCGTTTCTGAATTCACTTGCCTCCAATTCGCTTTGGGACAGGGAAAAGTTATGACGCACCGCCCCCCAAATCTGCCATGTCACATAAACATCATGCAACCGGTATTGCTTCTCGTAGCTCGCGGGGACTATCAATCCCATTTCCTGATCGCAACGCGATGAAAAGCCCATGACCGTATCATGCCCGTTTGTCCATCGCATGGAGTAAAACGGGATGAGAACGGGGAAAGCGCATATTACAAAGAAGAAAACAGCCAGCGCCGCCGCCGCAATGCGCAATAAGCACGCAATACGCATGGACCGCAACCGGCATGTGGCCAGTACCAACAACGCAAGGGGCAGCAACGCAAGCATGTCGCGCCGGAAACCCATGCCAATACCGAGGGTGATCCCGATGAGAACGGCAGTGCGCATATACCATCGCGCCGTTAACCGTGTCCGAATCGCAACACCAAGCAAAAGCGCCAAACAAAGCACAAACGGCGCTTTGGAAAAATCCCGTAATATGTGCAGCGTCCATAAAACCGCCCCGTTCCAGGAAAATGCCTGCGCGACAATATAACTCAGGAAGGGAGGAAGCGCCAGACGGCTGATGCAATAAACAAGGACAGAGGACACAAACAAGAAGAACAAAGACAGGACACGAATCGAATTCCACGAAACCCCGAACACGCGCCAGACCGCGCCAACGGCGTATAACAGGTAGCGATGCAGTTCATAGGTTTCATTCGGAATACGGCGCGGCAAATCATCCGGTATTGATGCAACATCAAAATGGAGCGTGTCATAATTAAAAAACGTTCGCAATTCGGGTACGGCGTCCACATCAACAACTGTGAAACCGTCGCCGGCGGCAATCATCACAGCGGGTAGATACAATTCATTGCTCAGGTTATAGCCCGGGCCGGACCAGCCCTGAAAAGCAAAAAGATAAAGCAAAACTCCCTGAACAGATATAAAGAGTATCAGGCCGATTTTGCGATAACGTTGCAGCGCTTGTAAAGCGCGGGCGCAACACATATCCGGCGAAATATTCGCGTTAGTATTTACCAACGAGATACCCTTCTCGCAGACATTGTATTTGTACCGGCAAGATGGTGTTTTCCAAATTGCGGGATGTTCTTAAGATTACTTCCAAATAGTTCCCGGCATGCCCCTTCCAATAATCGCCAGACCTGCTCTCAAACAACACTTCCATGTCGCGTCCCGTCCATTGTTCTTGAAAAGCGCGGTGTTTTTCTTTGCCAAGGTTTTGCAGCGCGTTACTGCGCGCCCGCATAATTTCAGGAGGCGCTTTGCCGCCCAGGCGCGCCGCGGCAACCTGCTTGCGCTCGCTGTATTGGAACACATGCAGATACGTAAGCGGACTGTTGCGGACAAGCGCGCAGGTGGCCTCGAAATCCGCGTCGGTCTCGCCGGGGAATCCCACCATCACGTCCGCGCCCAAGCCGATGCCGGGCGCATGCGTTGCGGCATGTTCGACGAAATCAACGTATTCCGCCGCGGTATAGGGGCGGCCCATCGCCTTCAGGATTGCATCCGAGCCCGACTGAAGAGGCACATGCAAATGCGGAACAAGTCCGTGCGCCGGATTTGCCATGCGCGAAAGGATGTCCCGGGGAATGGTATTCAGTTCTATGGAGGAAATGCGGACGCGCGGCTTCGGCTCAAGATTGTCCAAGGCGTCCACAAGCGCGGTCAGCCCCCGGTCGGCGTCCCGGTAGTCTCCGAGATTCACACCCGTAAGCACAATTTCCTTCGCCCCTCGCCTTACCAGCGACGCCGCCTCGGCAATGGCGTCGTCAAAATGGCGCGAACGGGAGCGGCCTCGGGCAAAAGGAATGTAGCAGTAGCTGCACATTTCATCACAGCCGTCCTGAATTTTGAGGTTGACCCGCCGGGTAACAGGCTCTCCGTCCTCCAGAAAAGGCACGGCAAACGAATTGCGCCCCGGAGTGTCGGAAACCACGCATGGACCTTCTTCCCCGAGGACGGACAGGTATTCTGCAAGATTCATTTTGGCGGCGTTGCCAAGCACAAGACGCACTCCCGCCATGGCGGTTATGGTTGAAGCGTCCGTTTGCGCGTAACAACCGATGACGACAATCGGCGAGCCGGGGTTTTGCCGCGCAAAACGGCGAATCATTTTCCGGGATTTCGCCTCGGCCTCCCGCGTGACCACGCATGTGTGGATAATGCCAAGCTCAGCCGACGCGCCAAAAGGAACGATAACAAACCCCGCGTTCCGCAACTGGTCTTCTATGAGACGCGACTCGCCCTGATTCAAACGACACCCCAGCGTCTGTATGGCGGCGCGTTTGCCAATATGAGAACAACCATTCATAAAACTAATGCCTCCCCCAAAATTGATGGAAAACGGGGGGGCGGCATTTCGCCGCGCCAAGTGAAAGAGGCAAGGACGCCTCTTTTACGTTACACAACATATAATGATTAATAC
>DSBB01000247.1 GCA_011046175.1 Candidatus Hydrogenedentota bacterium
CTCTCCTGGTGATACATGGGACGGTCCACACCCGGGTATTCCTTATGTCCTGAAAGCGGGCGGGACAGACATCTATTATTCCACATCCCGGGCCGTACAAGGAGGGCGAATCGAAAGAACCCTGTATCTAAGTAAAGTAGTTGGCCCGGAATACGCGCGACTAACCGCCTCCAAGATAAGCGCCGTGAAAGGCACTGCCGGGGGACGTTTTTTTGTCAACGAATTTCTGGAGATGTTTGCACCTATTAATGAGAATGCTCAGTGGGAGTATGTCTATATCGGTAAACTTGACTTGGATTACTGGTTCCCAAAGCCGCACGCTGAATAATAATTGATGGATTGCTATGCCCGTATTGCACAAATACAGAGATTTGGACGCGTTCTATCTGAAGACCTATTTGAACGGCGTCTATTCGACCTTTCAACTCACCCGGGAGGCCTATACCTGGTTGCGGCGGAATGAGTTGCTGGTTGACGAATGCGACATTGGGTTTTCGGCTTTCCTGGAGCTTCATGGTAAAGGATGGCTTTTTACAGGAGGCGCCGGACATGTCATTACGGCGCCTCCTGCGCCTGAATTGATTGTTGCGCATCAGTGGCAACTGACGCCGGATGGCTTATCCCTGTATATCCGTCACATTGGGGTGAAGAACCTGGATTATGAAGGACCGGCAATACTCCGCGCTGATGACATCGAGTATGCAGGCGAGGTGGGGCAGAATTGTTTTTGGGGCTTGCCCCCAAAAGGCATTGCCCGACATGGCATTGTACCTTTTTCAGATGCTGGAAAACTTCGCCTGGAAGATGATGAAAGCGGGTATCTTGCAGATACGGAACTGGGGCTGTTCGCCTGCGGAGCCATGTTGTTCAAATCCGGCCGCCCCTGCAAAGAGGGCATTGTAGATGTTGACCCCGGTGAATTAATGGGCGAGTTTCCCTATGGCGTTTGTCTTATATCACAAGAGGATGCAAACCCTACCGCAACCCATGGTTGCCTCAATAAGCATGCTTCCTGCTGGCCGGGCGTTGCGTTGTATACATTGAAACCGGAGTGTACCCCAATATCACACATTGTAGTGAGTGCCGGAAGCTGCCGGTGGACCCTGCATATCCGAACGCTCCTGGGCCTGCATTTTCCTGGCGAACCCGTGCTGGCGTGTGGCGGGGTTCTGTTTACGGGCGAGGATGGCGTGTTTCCCGTATTACCCGATGATCCCATGTACCTGGAAATCGCGCCCTGGCAGGAGGAACAAGACAATCCCTTTGCCCGGGTGGATACGCAGTTGCAGCTCGAAACTCCTGCAGAATACTGGTCATGGGATGCTCTTGATTTGATGCCGTACCTGTCGGCGCCAGACTGTGGCAGCAGGCGCTTTTCTCTGAAAGACTTATGTGAGGACAGGGGAATCACCTTTAGCGAGGGACCGGTTGCCGTACGCCTTGACGGACCTGTTTGTCGAGAGGATAGCCGGGTCACCTTTTACCCCATTTCGGATGGCGTGGAACTGCTCCCCTGCCGTATTGGTGAACATGCTTGCCTCAGGCTGGGTAACGGCGAGACCATCATCCAAAGTGATGAGCCCATTTTGCTCGAGGAAGGTTTGTGTAAGAACAAGGTTTCTGGAACGCTTGCGATTGATAAAAGGGGAAGGCTGACCGCGAAATGGACACCCATTATTGGAGATGCGTTGCTCGTGAAAGAAGATTCGGCCATCATCGGCGGCAATATTATAACCATGGGTGACCTGTGGGAGCCTGTGGAGTTGCTTCTGCTGTCCGAGGCGGACCGGGACTGGGCAGTGAACATAGGCGAGGCGAGCGCGTCTTTTCACGGCCCGGCGCGGGTTTCATTCATACAACTGCTGAATGAATGCAATGTCGGCACCGCCGGAATTACGGTGCCCGTGGAAGCCCGGCTTGAAGGACGCCCTATGGCAGAATGGGCGCTTGATTTGACGCCCACTGTCAACGAACTGGAATGCTGCTGGACTCAGGAGCAACCATCGGCCCCGTGCAATCTGAAGATGCAAGGCGCCTGGTTCGGATGTTGCGACATGCCGCCGCGACTCGTGCTCTATGTGGATGGTCATCGAATTAAAGAGTTTGCCATAAGCACGGGTGACGAAGAGTTGTCAATTACCGCGCGCGCATTCGACAAGCACTTTTTGATAGAGGCGCACCAAATAGGATTTTATCGTGATGCGGGCGAGATTCGTCTGGAGGCTGTTTTCGGGGAGCGCGTTTTGGCCCGGGTTCTTGTGGCGCCTTGCCCTTACATACCGCCGCCACCCGACCCGGAGCATCTGAAACAGATGATTCGAGAAGTGCTTCAACAAGCCCGCAAACCCCATGTGAATGCGGACGCTTGTTATGAACAAGCGCTGTATCTGACCGAGCAATATGCTGCACAGATCGGACAGATGCCTTTTTCGGCGGATGCGCTTTGCGCGCAACTTGGCATGAGCCCGACTGCCGACGCGGCTGGAGCAGGCCTGTACCTGATGGAGGCCTTGCTGTCACACCAGGTGTTAATGAGGGCGCTGCCAACAGCGCTTGGTGTTGGTCGGCGATGTGGTCTGACGGTATTGACGCTCCGCGTGTTTTATGAAGTGTTCTTGTTCAGCAACGGCATGGGAATGCCCGCGCGGCTTGCCGAATACACCGCCGAAGTGAGAAAGATTGGCGCAACCATCAGTAATGCACGGCTTCGGTCATGGGCCGCGACAGTAGCGGCCTATGGCAACGCGACATTGCCCGGCGAGGGTGTGTTGCCGATAGAAGGAGAATATGAAGCCCGCATGGAAGCAGCGCGAGCGCCCATGATGACATTTTATGCCCCGTTTAATAAGTGGCTTACAGGATAAAGACCAAGAGGAACCGTTATGGCTGAAAAAAAAGCGATAGCAAATATTGACAAAACGACCGCTCAGCAAGAGGCCTTACGTCTGATGCGTACCCTGAGCGATGAAGCATCCTTTCCGGATATATCGCAGGTAACACAAAAATTCATACAGCAATATACCTACGCCGCTAGAAAAAAGATACTGGAAGCCGTGGCGGACTATTTGAAGAAGGAGAAAGGATTCAGTACGTCTGCCCGGTTACAGGACTTTCTTTTCGCGCAGAGCGAAGATGTGCGCGGTAAAAACCTGGAAACCCTGGCCCGGCTGTTGATACAGGTTGCCTTGGCCGCAGGTAATGAACTCCCGTGCGCGATGTTGCTCCATCTGTTAACCACAAAGAATCCCAAGAAACCCAAGGAATGTCTGTTTACCGAACAATGCCTTACCACTATGCCGCAAGATTACAAGATGGGTACGCCACTGGCCGAGGTGCTGCTTGCCGCATGGCGCGATAAACGTATCAATCCACAGTTTCTGAAGCGGTGGTTTCTGATGCTGACGCCGCTTGTGTGGACCAGGGGCCGCCCCCTGATCGCGGAAGAGGATGGGGCCATTATTCTCGGCGTGTTTCATAAATTACGCAAAGAAGACTTTCCACCTGAACTGGCCATGGCAGTTCCAGCGGTTGTGGCCTTGGCGGAACCTGCTGGTGCGGAACGTTTTCTTGCATCAAATACGGGCAAGGCTTTCAGGGAACTCATACCGACGAAATCTGAAGGCACGCAACAACGACCATCCGCACCTACAACAGAACAAAAGGCGCCCGGACCATTTACAGAAACAGGGCTGCAAACTCCAA
>DSBB01000333.1 GCA_011046175.1 Candidatus Hydrogenedentota bacterium
AGAACGGTGCTGATTGATTACTGTACAAGCCCGACGTTCCGACACCTGATGGGTCTCTTGAAGACACCCTGCGGCTTCCCGGCGGCGCGTCGGGCTCAGAAGTTTCCCGAGGCGATATCCTTGGCGCACTGATGTAAAACTGAATTTGGAAACACCGCAGATGAAAAAATACCTTCGATCGTGGTGGGGCGTCTAATGATGGAGTCGTTTGCCGAGTTTCATGCTCATGTAGCCGGAGAGGATGTGACACACGATGGCGAACACATCCTCGACCGGGCCGTATTCATCCAACGTGGTTTTCGCGTGAATGATAATGTCGCACAGGCCAATCATGGCGCCGCCGGTGAATCCGCACAGGCCGATGGTGGTGTTGCCGCGGCTGCGGGCGTATTCCAAGCCTCGGAGGATGTTCGGGCTGTCGCCGCTGACCGACAGGGCCATGACCACGTCGCCCGGCTCCAGTTGCACTTTCAACTGGCGCAGAAAAATATTCTCATAGCCGCTGTCATTGGCAAGCGCGGTGACTGTGGACATATTGTCCGACAGCGAGAAGGCGCGGAAATTGGTCACGCCCTCGATGTAGGCGCCTGCAACGAGGTCGTTCACCAGATGCGCGGCGACAGCGGCGCTGCCGCCGTTGCCGAAGATGTACAGCGCCCTGCCGGCTTCCCGGACTTCCAGGATTTTCTCCGCCGCCTTGCCCAGGGCCTCCATGTCCAGTTTGTCCAGCAATTCGGCGAGCCGCGCGTTATACAGTCGCGCATACTCGGGAAAGGACGCCGCTTTTGCAAACAGTTCCGCCATCTTGTGCATGAGTCGCTCCTTGTCAACAAACGTCGCGGATGGATACGCGCTTGAGAACATAGGCGTCCACCTCGGCCATGGCCACCCGCTCCTGTTCCATGCTGTCGCGGTGGCGGACGGTAACGGTTTCGTCTTCCTTGGTCTGGTGGTCAACGCAAATGCAGAAGGGGGTGCCGATTTCATCCTGGCGCCGGTAGCGGCGGCCAATGGCGCCTGCGTGGTCGTAATAGGTTGTGAACTTCCGTCGCAACCGTTTTTCAAGATCAACGGCGATTTCAGCCAGCCCGTCCTTTTTGACCAACGGCAGCACCGCCGCCTTGATGGGCGCAAGTTTGGGGGCGAAACGCATCACGACGCGCAGTTCGTCTTTTACCGTTTCCTCGTGATAGGCGTCGCATAAAATTGCCAGCACGGTGCGGTCGGCGCCGGCGGACGGCTCAATCACAGTCGGGACGTAGCGCTCGTTCTTCTCGACGTCGAAGAAACTCAAGTCTTTGCCGGAATGCCTGCTGTGCTGGGACAGGTCATACACGCCGCGATTGGCGAGTCCCTGCAGTTCGCCCCAGCCGAAGGGAAATTCATATTCCACGTCCACCGTGCGTCTGGAATAATGCGCCAACGTTTCCTTGGGATGTTCGTACCAGCGCATATTTTCTTCGCGCAGACCAATGTCGCGGTACCAATTCCAAATTTCCTGCCGCCAGCGATCGAACCATGCCGCCGCCTCTTCCTCGCGGCAGAAAAATTCGATTTCCATTTGTTCAAACTCGCGGCTTCGGAAAATGAAATTGCGCGGATTCACCTCGTTGCGGAAGCTCTTGCCAATCTGCGCAATGCCGAAAGGTATCTTCACGCGATACGAGGAACAGACCTCCTTGAAATCCACAAAAATGGACTGGCACGTTTCCGGGCGCAGATAGGTTTCCACGGCGGTGTCTTCGCTTACGCCCATGCGCGTGCGCAGCATGCTGTTGAACGCCCTCGGCTCGGAGAGTTCGCCGCCGCATTCGGGGCATCGGTCTCCCTCGATATGGTCCTGGCGGAACCGTTTCTTGCACTCCTTGCAGTCCACCAAGATGTCGTGAAACTCGTCCACATGGCCGCTGGCGACCCATACTTGGGGGTGCATGATAATGCTGGCGTCCAAGCCGACCATATCGTCGCGGCTCAAGACAAAGGTATACCACCAGTGTTCCTTGAGATTGCGTTTAAGCTCGACGCCCAGCGGCCCGAAATCCCAACAGCCGTTGATGCCGCCGTAGATGCCGCTCGATTGAAAAATGAACCCCTTGCGTTTGCATAAGCTGACGAGTTTTTCCACGATACTCTCCTGCGCCGCGAAAGGCGCTTATGAACCAAATTGAAGCGGGCGCGGACACGTATTCAGAAGCAGGAGCCCCGCGCCGAAACCACGCCGCGAAAAAAGGAAACCCTGCAGTGACTTGCATGGGAGCAACGGCGATGAAGACATAGTATAGTCAGCGCACTTTTACAAGTCAAACCGCAGGACCGTTTCGATAATGTTGCCTCGGAAATATATGAACCAACGGGCAACAAGACGTCAACAGGCGTTTGATTTTGTTCGGTGCGCGCTTCCTGTTAATCGGGCGCATTCCGTTTCCATGCAAAACGCCTTTGAACTGTTCACGGCGCGCGGATTTCAACGGCATAGAAAAACGATCCCCGCAACGGTTACCCGTTGCGGGGATACGCATAAATCGTCTTAGTTAAGCGGCTTCGCCGTTCTTAGAACTTGATCTCCGATTCGATGAACAGGTAGTTGTAGTCATCGCGGCGGTCACCAGCCCAGCGGGCAAGACCGTTCATGTCGCCCGTGTTGCGCTCCAGACCCTTGCTGCCGAAGAAGTGGGCATAGCCGAGACGGAAGACGAGGTCTTCAGTGTAGTGATAGTCGGCATAGAGGCCCAGTTCCCAGCCGAGGCCGCGGCTGGCGCGCGAACGCCAGAACCACCAGCCACGATCGCGGGCGCGTTCGTCAACATGCAGATAGGTTCCGATCAATTTCAGCTCAAGCGCTTCGGTCGGCATAACCTGCACACCAAGGGCATACAGCAGCACGTTGGACATATTCTGATCAATATCCAAGAACTCGCTGTAACGCACGTTGGAAAACAGACGGTTGAAGGGCAGGTCGGCATTGTTGTTCCAGCAACGGGTGTTGGGATCGCCGCCGCCGATGTAGGCGAATTTGGCGAACAGGCGGGGCGTCCACGCCATGTCGAAGGTGTAGCCCAGTTCGGCATTGACCATGAATTCATCATAATCAACGTCCGCACGGCGCTTGAAGATGCGGAACCAGGGGTTCGGAACATCGTCCACATCGCCCCACTGATAGGCAGCTTCAAGTTCGAAATCAAACGCGCCAATTACGCCAGCTCCGCGGAGGCCCAGGGTGTGGATGTCAATATCAGTGCCGTTAATAAGGCCGCCGATAACGCCTTGATCGTCACGGATAAACATCCAGTAGGCGTCAAGCACGACGTCTTCAATGCCAAGATAGCTGGCATAGACAGCGTACAGGTCCACGTCGTCGTCGCCGAAGTCGCCGAGGGTCTCGACCAGCTTCGCGGCAATGGCGTCAACACTGACGACATCATTGGCAAAGGTCAGGCGCAGCGCATCAAAGGACAGGCCGCGATACAGCGAGGACACATCGTTCGTTCCGACAAGCAGCTGGTTGCCGAGCGCCAGTTCCTGACGTCCAACACGCATGCTCAGCGGGGTTCCCCACATGTCTTTCGCTTCGATGTAGCCCTGATACAGGTCAACATCGTTGCCGCCGGAACCGCGGAAATCAGCGCCGGTCAGATACAGGGAACGAAAATCTTCGCCCCAAAAGTTGTAATAGTCGAGTTCGATCAAAGCGCTCACATCC
>DSBB01000211.1 GCA_011046175.1 Candidatus Hydrogenedentota bacterium
AACTGGTGGCCGGCAAGACCGACTCATGGGAACTCTACGATGTGGAAAAGGACCGCACCGAAATGAACAACCTCGCCCGCATCCATCCTGAACGGGTTTCGGAAATGGCGGCCGCCTACGACGCTTGGGCAAAACGCGTCGGCGTATGATCCTTAAAAAAAGCGGTTCACTCCCCCTTCATTGCGACCGCAGCGCCGTCTCATACATTGGCGCGAGACGCGCAGATGTTTGGTGCAGGTATTGCATCAACCACCGTCATTCCCGCGAAAGCGGGAATCCAGAAGATACAAGAAGAACTGTTAACGCCAGATGGATTCCCGCTTTCGCGGGAATGACGGTAACGTTGTGTTTTGTTTGTGACAACTGCGCCGCAGGCGCCGCTTCTTCCGGGCGAAGTCCTGGACGAAGCGTAGCGTCTTTGTTCGGCACATCTACGCGTTTCGCGCAGATGTCTTGCGAAGGTATTGCACAACGTGGAAGCGGCAAGGATGCCGCGTCTACGTTAGGTTGGCATGAATAACGTCTTCAGCCCTGTTTTCCATTTCGGGCGACCAGAATAATGTTCTCGCCAAAGCAAACCGGAAGCGAATACAGTTCACGGGTCATCTCGCGGTTTAACGCCCGAGCGCCTGATTTTTCGCGCCGCGCCACAGTACCCAGCGCGTGATCAACCACGTCAGCGGCAGCAGCGGCAGATACAGCCAGGACGCGGCCTTTATATGGTTTGTGTCCCGGCGCTCAATGCGTAGCCCGGTCGTATGAACCATATATCGCAGTTGTGGATAGGACAAGAGGTTGATATGATGTCGCGGCAGCGGATTGGACTCGTCCAATGGGAATTTCCCCTTGTTGTGAAAGCCGGTAAGCAGCCACCGCCAGCGCGATCGCAAGGCGGAGATATTGGGCGTGGTTAGGATAAGCAGGCCGCACGGCTTAAGAATGCGCGCGCATTCGGCCAAAAAGTCGAAGGGACGCCGAATATGCTCGATACCCTTTATTGAGACCACGGCGTCAAACTGCGCGTCAGGGAAAGGGAGCGTTTCGTTCATGTCTGCGAGCGTGAATACAACGCCCTCGGGCACAGCTGGATGGTGAACAATATCCGCGCCCCAAGCCGAAAACGGGCTATCGAGTAACCGGCGCAAGAACGCGCCTGAACCGCAAGGCACATCCAGCACCTGGCCACATTCCAAATGGTCGCGCAACAGGGCATAGACTTTACCGTGTGTGTTATGCGGCGCTGATTCCCGTGAAATAGAAGTATTCGCGGACAAATTGCGGGATAATGGTATTTTCTGTTCTTCTTTACTCATTTTTGCGCATCATATTGTTACGGCTTCCAAAGTTTTCTTCCGATCTTTTCGGCGAATAACGAATAGGCATTTTCAGTTGCCCTGCCAGCAAAAGAACTTCGTTGGACTAAACGTTGTCCGTGTGCTTGCCGAGAAAGTCCACCAGTGCGTTTCGCAATTCCTTCGACATTGCGGTCGCTGGGTGGCTTTTTTCCGGCAACGATATAAATGTGCTTTTGGTTTGCACGTTGTGGAGATTGACCGCACTGGTGAAGTTCGGATCGCGCTCACCGCAGACAATAAGCATGGGAGTGGCGATGGCTGCCACGTCCTGTCGTGGCAAAGACAGGCCACGGACACTGCGCAGCATCGCGGCCAAAGCCTTTTTGTTGCCGAGAAAGCGGGTTGCCAGGCGCACCTGCAACCGATGCCAAGCCGTGGTTTGATGGCTGTCGTCACCGAACATGGTCCCCACGGGATTGACACTGTTTCCCCTCTCGAGTTGGTTTGCGATATCCGAAAAGGCGGTAAAAATTGCTTCTCCCCGCTCTGTTTCCGGGTCTTGCCATCCGGCGCCAAGGACTGACACGGACAAGAGGCGGTCCGGATTCAAGGCAGCCAGTTTCAATGCAACGTACCCGCCAAGAGAGTAGCCCGCCACGTGAGCGCGTGCGATACCGAGATGGTCCATGAGATGAATCACATCCTCGGCCATTTCTGCACCGTAGGCTTCGGGTTGCTCGGGTTTGCCGCTGAGTCCATGGCCGCGCAGGTCGGGTACGATAACCCGGTATTCTTCGCGTAAACGGGGCGCCACGCCGGTAAGACGCCAGTTCAGGTCGCCGTTGACTGCGAACCCGTGAAGCAGAATAACAGGTTCCCCCGATCCGCTGTCGGAATAGAAGATGGGCACACTGCCGTTCTCAAAATATTCGCCGTGGCTGCGGTGAAACAGGACCATGTACGCGGCTGACAAGATGGATGTGGCGAGCAACAGGCCAGCCAGCAAGAGCCCGACAATAGTTCGCTTTGTTCGCGGTTTCATCATTCCGTCCTTTCAATTTGTTTTGTGTGTTTCTTTCATACCCGGTCTCATATATTGCGGCCAATGCGCGCTCGATGAAGCCGTAAAATCCAGAAATTCCTCTTCGCCGCCATTATGCGGGGCTCAACTTTCGCATTATAGTATTTTGATTCATGCGGTTTCCATCCTCATGTTTGCCTTTTTTCGCGTCCTTGGACCTCGCGTTAGCCGGCGATGACGGTGGCGCTGCCGATTGTTTGGGTGAGCGTGGCGCGCCGCTGATCTGTTGTCATTTCGCGGCCTTCTTGTTGGCGGTCCGGGGTTTGTCCTGCGGAACCGGCAGAGGCTTGATCCCCGCCATGTGCTCGGGGTGTTTCTTCTCGTTCTCTCGCATGCGCTGAAATATTTTGTGAATGTCGTAGTCCATCTCTCGCGCGGACTCGTCTTTCATGCGGTGTACCTCGCGCAGAATCGGATCGCTGTGCATTTTCTACTCTCCCAATAGTTCCTCAGGCGTGCATACCTGAGGTGTGAACAACCCTTGCTTCTCATTCAATTCCCGTAAGCGATGGAGCGCGAACGCGTTTGCGATGTGTTTGAAGTTCCACGTGCATAAGAACTTTATCCGGTAGGCGCTCGCGAAGGCCAAATGTACCGCATCATCAGGCATCTTGGCGGGCACGATACGCTTCCGAAGATACAGGTCCGTCAATTGCAAGACTTCATAAGTGCCCGAAAGCAGCTGGAACTGGCCGAGAAACTCGAGGCGTTTCTTAGCGGCGGCCGGGTCTCCGCGTTTGGCCTCGTCCAAGACGGAATCCGACACAAACACGGTAAAGCGTGCGTGATCTCTTGTCTGGCGCTTGCCACGAGATCGCGCGACGGTTCCGCCAGTAGAAAACTGGGGATAGTCGTTTCCATATACAACGTTGCCTTATCCATATCCAAGTTCAATCATACTGAATAACACGAAATGAATCAAATTACTGACGTTATCTTGTGACACATTGGCGCTCCGATATTCGCTTCGCGAGTGGCTTGGCCGGACCAGAGGCCGGCTTGGTTGGCTCGGACGGCCTCATACGTGTAATTGGCGAAGGTCGGCGGCATGCGCCGCAACAGCGCAAATCTTTATAATGGGCGGACAAATTGACCCAAACACCGAACGGATTGTTTTCACTCATGCCGCCGAAAGGAATGTCGCCGTCTATATCTTCTGTGACAACGCCCGCCTCTATCCTTTACAATAACACTCATGGAATTGTGTAACGTGGAAGGCCGTTTATGAGCGAACTCCGAACCATAGCGCCGGTGCGCGTGCTGCCTGATGAGGTGGCGAACAAGATCGCCGCGGGCGAGGTGGTGGAGCG
>DSBB01000340.1 GCA_011046175.1 Candidatus Hydrogenedentota bacterium
CAAAAGTTGTGGACGAACCGAAAAAAGAAAGTGTATCCTTCTGGTATAGTTAAACCCCGCCTTAAGGCGGAGTCGCAAAGCGTTGAAGGAAAGGGATAACGCCATGAAACAACTCATTCCGATAGTATTGTTGCTGGCCTTACTGGCGGGCTGCGCGACTACGGGCAACCGCCCGCATCCGTATGATCGCGACAGCAGGCAGGTGAAATGCAAGGTCTGTGGAGTGGTATGACGGGAAGCCAGTTAAGGTTGATATGGAAGCGGCGGCGGACCCCGAGCAGTCGGCGGTGTGTCCCAAGTGTGGACAGGTGATGCCGGAACCGGCAAAGGCCAAAGGTACCGATTGGGACGGATTAGACAACGCAATTACTTTCGTGTACGCAATCGCTTACGGTGGACTGGCATTGCTGTTGGCAGGGTTCTTGGCCTTGGCACTGGGATAGCATCACACAGAGACATGAAGAGCACGGAGATGAGAGAGAATGAGATTGTTTCCCTGACGGTCGCAATGACGGAGGTATGAGATTGCCGGGCGATGCTTGCAATGACGGGCAAAACGGGGACTGGCACAAGCGTAAGACGTGCCTGTACCCGCTTTGCGGCCGCGCGATGCTCGTTATGACAGGTAAAACGGGGACTGGCACAAGCGTATGACGTGCCTGTACCCGCTTTACGGGAGAGTGTGATTGCCGCGCGATGCTCGCAATGGCGGGGGTGTTTTACTCCAACGCCGGATGCACGATTTCGCCGCGCTGTTGCGCGAGGATATTTTCGTAGGCGCCGTAGAATTCGGTGTTGGCGTCGAGCCAGACAATGATGCGGCGGCGGTCTTCATCACTGAGCCCTTCCCCGCAGAGTGACGCATCGAGACGCGCCATTAATTTCGAGGCTTTTGCGCCCACTTTGCCGGGATAACTGCGGGCGCCGTTCACCTCGAAGGAACCGTTCCACACGTCATAGTAGAACCCGTAGTCTTTCGCCAGTTGGTTGTAGGAACGCGCAAACCCGTTATCCTCGATATGACCGCACAAATCAAGCGACCCGTTTTCGCCATTATGGCATTTGACGCAGTGGTTGTCGAGCACGGGCTGCACCAAACGGACGTAAGAAAAGGGATTGCTGCCTTCCGGCTCGGGTGAAATGGGGGAGGGGTCCCTGCGGAACGCCGTGGGAATCTCCGTGAACTTGGGGGGCGCGGCATGTTTGTCTTCATGGCAACCAATACAGGTAAGCCGTTCGCCGGGATGCACATAGGTGATGGAGCGCATGGACTGCACCGCCATGCCCTGCCTGTTCAAAGCCTGAAAATAAATGGACTTGCCCACGGGCGCCTCAAAATAGGCGCTGCCGTCCTTTTCCACCGGCACGGTGCCGAGTATCGCCCGGGCGTTGGATTGTTCGGCCACGCCGATACGCGGGTCGTTGGGGGCGGGTGTTGTTTTGGGCAGCAAATGTATGACGCGCAAATCGGTAATCTCGGTTCCTTCCGGCCAGTCCATGATGGTTTCATATACATTCATCACGCCGATGGTGGCGGGCCGGTCCTGGCCGCCGGCGGCCTTGCGGGCGGCAAGGGTTTGGGTGGTCGCGTTCGGAATCACGGGCGGCATGGGACGGGGTTGGAAGGGTCTGGGGCTGACGCAGGGGATTTCGGGGTCGCGATAGATTAACTCGCGGTTGCCGTCGCTGTCCACCCAGAATATGCCCCGGTTGCCCGCCTCCGCGTCATAGACGCAGATATAATCCTGTTCGCTCAATGGCCACGGCGTGCCATACACCATCGCCGGGCGTATTGGACGCGCCTCGGATTCCGGAAACGGCACTTCCGGCGTGAGCCGGGTCAATTGCGACAGCGCGCCGTCGTCCACAATGTGCGGATCAATCAGAATCAGCGAGCCGAACTCGTGGCCGTGATGGGCCGCGGCCACGCCGATATAGCGATGCGAACCAGGTATGGAGCGGATGCGCATCTCGATCCAGGGGCGGCTTTGCCTGTGGGGATGGGGATAATTACCGTGGTTGGTGCGCGGATCGCGTCCGTCGGGGAAACAAAACCATTTGTGATGGGCAATATCCGAATCCCTGTCCACATAGTCCCAACGGGTATAAACAATCATGCCGTCGTTGTTTACGCTGGGATTCCATTCGTGGGTTTCATGGTAGCTCAGACAAATGATGTCACTGCCGTCCGGTTCCATGGAAAACAACGTATAGGTGGGGCAATGCCGTCCGCATCGCAGGAACCCGCCGCGCCGTTCGGAAATGAACGCAATGCGCCCGCCGGGAAGCACACAGGGATCAAAATCATTTTCCGACCCGTCAGTCAGTTGTTCAAGCCCCGTGCCGTCGGCGTTCACGCGAAAGATGTGATAGCTGGCTTCCGGTGTCCATGCCTCTTCCGGCGCGGGCGTGCCCAGGTCGGGACGCCCCGGGGTTCCTTTCGCCTCGCTGTAGGCAAAGTAAACGGTTTTGCCGTCATAGCTGACATCAGGCGACAAGAAAGAACCGCCCTCGAGTTTTTGTCCTGCCAGCCGGCCCGATGTCACCACCGAATCAGCAAGCAAATTGCGCAACGTTGGCGACTCGCCGAAGGGGTTGTCAAGCACATAGACGCCGCCACCCGGCACGGCATTGAAACCGTAATACTGGTCGCACATGTGAAATTCGCCGGCGGCGTCGTGTCGTTTGATAAAAAGCAACCGTTCAATGTCTTGCAACAATGGATTGGAAAAGGCGATCTCCCGCAGCAGCCTGCGGGCGTTCAGGTAAAGTTCGCGACGGTCACCGAGGGAAGGCATATTTTCCAGCGCCCGCATCGCATCAAGGCGATCATTCAACACGGAAATCTGTCCCGATACCGTTGTTATTCGTAGCCGTTGCGCCAATTTGACGGCCCGCTGAAGCGTGTCGGCCACATGCTCAAGGGAAAATTGCTTTTCTTCGGCAAGAATCGCATTTGCCACCGGCGGTTTTGACCAGTGACTGACGCTCTTTTGATCAGCGGACTTTCCGAGCGCGATGTTAACGTCGGGCGCGGCGGCGGTATAAACCTCAACCTCCACAAGCGCGAAAGAACACCTGCCCGGCACCATTAAACGGATAATTCGCGCGTCCACCGGCTTTTCATCAAATTCAACCACCAGCGGTCGCTTCTCTTTGGCGCCGTAAAAAGTGGGGCCGGGATGTTTGTATACTGTGTCAAACGCTTCATTAGCCGCCCGGCCCAATGCCTCCACGGCCACAAGCACATTGATGTTCCGCGTCCGATTTGCCATGCCGCCGTCGGTGCGGTTGTAAACAACAATTCGGTCCAACCGATGCACGCTTCCCAAATCAACCTGCCACCACGGGTCCATTTCATCCGAGGCAACGTGAAAACCGTAGTCTTCAGTCTTGTCGCCGTCCACCGCGCCCAATGCGTCCAATTCTGTCGTTATGGCCGTTGTCACACTGTTGTATCGCGCTCCGTCAGCAAGCCATTGGGCTTCCACTTCTGTTAATATCTGATCGCGGACATCCGCATACGCGGCAACAGCGGCCGTCGGAAAAAGCGCGTCGCAGGCGAACATTAAAACAGCGCATGGGAAAAGAAACTGAATGGGTTTCATAAAACAGACTATAACCTCAGGTTTACGATTATTTTAACATACAACC
>DSBB01000549.1 GCA_011046175.1 Candidatus Hydrogenedentota bacterium
ATATAGGTCCCATAAGTCCCATACGTCCCGTCTCCCCGGCGTTAATTCTTCTCCGGCGCGCCGGACAGAAAATACAGGTCATAGTTAATGAGGGCGTATACCCGGTCGCCGGTTTCGGAGATGGCCGCTTCTACCCTGTCTGCGCCCAGCAAGCATATTGCGACATGGTTTCCGCCAGCGCCGTCGGAAATTCACGCGCCATTTCGCCGGTGTCTTTATCGTAGCCGCGGAGAATATGTTCCGGATTGCGCTTGTAAAGGAAATTACTGACCAGGAATACATTGCCTGCCATGCCGCGTATCAACAGTTCCCCAGATGACTCCAATGTAAACCGCTTTGTCGGCTGCCGCGCGCCGGGCTGCCAGAATAGCGCATCAAAATTGGAAGGCGGCGGGTCTTCTATTTTGCCTTTATATGTATACAAGGTGACGCCGTCGGGCATCAGGCCGGTATATCTTGCGTCTTTTTCTAAAGGGACGCGGTAGCCCTGCCGGGTGTCCAGATTATAAAGTGCCTGGCTGCCTTCGCAGCGCATCCGGAGCAGGTTGGAATCCGGTTCAAACCAGGCATACTCGATACGCTGCCATCTGCTCATTTCCTCGCGCCACAGTTCGTTTCCGGTGGTTTTCTCCAACACGACAAAAGCGTCTTCCGAAAACAGGACAACATAGTCGTTGCCAAAAGCGGCGTTGTAGTGTTTCCCTTTGTAGTTGGTGGGTTTCCACCAAAGCCGATCTCCCGTTTCCAGGTCGTAGACGTATATCTTGTTCCCCGTGGCAAAGGCAAGGATATTCTGTTGTAAGTTAACGTCCATCCTGCGGGGAAACTGTTCAATGACCGTATGGACGGGAACGGCCTCTTCCGCGCTGCATATAAGCGCGAAACAGGCGCATGCCAGCGCAAGCGCAATCACTTCTCGTTTGTGTTGTTTTCTGCAGGTCATGAGCCCTCCTGTGATTGTCTTTCCGTTATTACCGGCGCCATCCTTCGCGCGACGCCGCCACGCAGGCAAACCGAAAACACGTTCTTACCATTTCTTCGACCAATACTCGTGACCGTATCCGCCCGTTGTTCATTGTAGAGCGCCTGTGGAAGGAAACCAAAATACCGTGTCGGTTCGCCTTTTTTCTGTTTTCCGTTTTTGATACAATAGCGGCATGGAAATACATGAGTTCTGGAATACATTCAGCGGCGGATTATCACCCGCTGAATTGATTTGGCGTTTCGGCAAAGGAAGCCCCGACAAAGGCGTGCGGGAGTATTTGAAACAGTATCCGGCGTTTTACGGCGTTTTGCGGCATGAAACGTGGCAAGACACTTTCAAAACGCGGGAACAATACCGACGCGAGCAGGTTGCCGCGGCAATGTTGACGCATCTCAATTTGACACGAGAGCAATGGGAGTCTCAGATGGAAGAACTGGCTGCCGCCGAGGCGGCGGCGCGCGCGGCGGAACGAAAACGCGCGGAAGCCGAAGCGCTGGCTGCCGCCGTGGCAAGGGTGGAAGCGGAGGCAAGGCAAAAAGCGCTGGAAGAACAATCTATGCGCGCGGCGGAAACCGAAAATCAGCCCGCCCATCCGGAACCGCCGCCTTTGCCACCCGAACCGGCGATAAAGCCTGTGACCGACAGCGGCCTGTCACAGGCGCGCACACGAGAGGACGCCGAGGCTATCGCCGCCGCAATGGCGCGCGTGGAAGAAGAAGCAAGGCGCAAAGCCGCCGCCGAGTCGCAAGCGCAGGAGGGAGCGGAGGCCGAGAAAACTCCGGCGCCCACACCGGCATATCCGGCGCAGGATGCAGAAAAAAACGCGGCAGCAGAAGCACAAGGGCGCCCACAAGAACAAACGGAAAATACGACGCCGGCGCAGCAGGCCGCTCAGCCCGCGCAGCCTGAAACCAGCCATGCCCCCGCATTTGGAAACGGCATATCCCAGGCGCGCACACAAGAGGACGCCGAGGCTATCGCCGCAGCAATGGCCCGCGTCGAGGCGGAAGCCCGGAGAAGAGCCGCCGACGGAACGCAGGATGGGAACACGACAACGCACAACATGCAAGCGCATGAGGACAACCAACCAACCAGTGCGTCTGAACAATATGGCACGGACGCCACGTCGCAATCGTAAGAAGCGGATATGAACAGGGACGCCACAACTTTGCGCATACTGGCGCTGCTCCCCAACTGGCTCGGCGATGCGGCGATGTGCACCCCGGCGTTGCGCGCGCTGCGCCGCCGTCATCCTGACGCGCAACTGACAGTGGCGGGACGGGCGGGCGTATGCGCGCTCTTGGAGGACCTGCCGTGGGTTGACCGCCTCGTGCCCATTCCGAACAAACCTGCGCCGGCGCGCATGCCGGGTATTGCGAAAACACTGCGACCCCACGGGCGGGATATGATTGTGGTGTTTCCCCATTCCTTCCGGGCGGCATTGCTTGCGTGGCTGATTGGAGGCCGGCGGCGCATCGGATACGCCCGCAACGGAAGGAGCCTGCTTTTCACGCGCGCGGCGGCGCCTCACCGTGTGCGGGGGCGTATTACCCCGGTGTATATGGGACGGGAATTTCTGGAACTTGTGGGGCTGCTGGGCTGCGAAGACGATCATGCGGGCCTGGAACTGGCCGTATCCGACAAAGTGAAAGAGGAACTGACCCCGCAGCTTCACGGAGAAGGCCCTCTCATCGGCGTCGCGCCGGGAGCGGCATTCGGTCCAAGCAAACGCTGGATGCCGGAGGCCTTCGCGGAAACCGTCAAACTCATTGCCGCCCGGACCCCGGCGCGTTTTGTGGTGCTCACCGGCCCCGGCGAAGAGGCTGTGCGCAACGCCGTCAAGCGCGCCGCCAACACCAATTTCATCGAGCCAAAAACATGCGCCGACGGCATTGCATTGTTGAAAGGAATCATCTCGCAACTGGACCTTCTCATCAGCAACGACAGCGGCCCCCGGCATATCGCGGTTGCATTCAAGCGTCCTGTTATTTGTATTATGGGGCCTACATCGCCTTTATATACCGACGGCCCGTATGAAACGGGGCGCGTAATCCGGTTGCCGCTCGAGTGCAGTCCGTGCCAGAAGCCGCTTTGTCCGCTCAAGCATCATCGCTGCATGCGCGACATTACCCCGGAAATGGTGGCGCAAGCGGCGCTTGAATTTCTCGTGCTGAAGGATGGATGATATGAAAACGATATATCTGATCACCATGTGGTCGGGCGGACGCCCGGCAAAAAAATGGAAATCGGAGGTCAAACCCGAGCCTCTGCCGCAGGGCACCGGCGTTTCCTTTGTCAGCGTGGGAACGAGGCTTCCCGTCTCCGTAATCGGAAGCATTTCCGTGGAGGAATTTGAATCCGGCAAGGAGGAACTGGAAATGGGCAGCGCCCCGGCGCTGCAGGAAGAATCGCGCATTCCAACAACAGCCAATTCCAAGACAAATAATATCGAACCCTTGTTTTAACGCCATTTGGAGTATTGGCGCGGTTGTATTCGAGCGCCTTGTATAGGGCCGGTGATACCTTTCTAATTTCAGGAGTCCACCATCATGCATCCACCTAGGCAGGTTTACGGCATGCCCATTACAAAAAAAATGGAAAAGAAGGGGAAACGCATGGCGCGGCGTTTCGCCAAAAAATACGGAGACAGCGAAGAAAATGTATTCCC
>DSBB01000074.1 GCA_011046175.1 Candidatus Hydrogenedentota bacterium
CAGCGGCCAAGCCCAAGGCCACGGTCAAGCCTAAAGCCAAGACAGCGGCCAAGCCCAAGGCCACGGTCAAGCCTAAAGCCAAGACAGCGGCAGAAAAAATGGAAGTTAAGAAGAAAACTGTGGCAAAGAGTGTGTCAAAAAAGGCGGCAAAGCAGAAAGCGACTCCGGCAAAAGCGCTCAAGGCCGCGTCAAAGACAACCGGGAAAGCGCCGGCATCTCAATCTCAGGTTGTGCCAAGTCCGGCGCGTTCGAAGACAGCAAAAGACGATGTGGTTGCCGCCGAGGCGCAGGCAACCGGGCAGCGTCGTCAAAGCGGCGCAAACCTCAAATTTCTTGTGAGCGTAGCGCAGGCAATCAAGGACGCCGTGGCGCCGATTGCCAAAGCAGTCAAAGGCCGGGAGGTGGTGGATGAAGCGCCCAGCGGCGATGTCACCTTCCTGTTGGATCGCGTCGCAGAAAAAGCCTTGTTTACGCGATTGAAAGCGGCGGCGCTGCCCATCGCTTATTATTCCGAACACGAGGGGTATTCGACATTCTCATCCAAAGCGCCCAAAGCGCTGCTGATTGTGGACCCCATAGACGGCACCCGCGCGGCGAAAAGCGGTTTCGAAGGCTGTGTGGTGGCCGTGGCAAGCACACGAGTCATTGAGCGTCCCACTATTGCCGATGTGGATTGCGCCTGTGTAATGGATTTGCTTGGCGACCGTATTTTTCTGGCGGAGCGCGGCAAGGGCGCCCGGGTATATGTGGGTGGCAGGCTCAAACGCCCGAAACTCTCTGATAATATTGACTTGGAATCCATGATCTGGTCCATGACCATCCCGGCGCGTCCGGCGGAACTGGTCTTTCCCACAGCGGCTCGGATCATTGACCTGTCCAGCCTCAAAGGCGGTTTTTTCGCCTGCAACAGCACTTCTTTCAGTCTGACCCGTCTGGTAACGAGCCAGCTGGACGCCTGCGTGGATATTGCCAACCGCTACTATCGCGACATCCCGGACCGGGTGGAGGATTACTTCATCAACGCGGGACGGGGCAAGGTCATTGGCGTTGCCCCCTATGATATTGCAGCATCCCTGCTCATCGCGCGTGAAGCGGGATGTATCGTCACTGACGCCTATGGAAAGAATTTTGATGACTTGCTCCTTCTGGACAGTTCCAAAGGCAACCACCAGTCCATTATTGCCGCATCCAATGAGCAACTGCACGAGAAGTTGTTGAGTTTCTTTGATACGCGCATACGCCAGTATGAGCTGTTGCTCACCCGGCATACTTCGGGAGAATGACGGCATGGACGCGGTAACCTTGTTGGGCAGTCCCCGTAAAGAAGGCAACACCGCCCGCGTATTGAACTGGGTGGAGGACGTGTTGCGCGACGCGGGACATAGCGTTGAACGGCGCTGGATTAGCGATTATGCGATTGCAGGGTGCCAAGAATGCCGGCGCTGTAAAGAGGGCAAGGTTGAATTATGCAGTATTTTCGACGATGGCATCGCAATGTTGCGTCGTATTGTGGCTGCTGACATGTTGGTGCTTGCCGCCCCGGTGTTCTGCTGGGGATTTCCCGGGCCGCTGAAATGCCTGCTCGACCGCATGTACTGTCTTGCCGACGCGGAGTCTTCCTCGCGAATCGAAGGCAAACCCATAGCGCTTATCGTCACCGCCGGTGGCCCGGAAAAGGACAACGCCGACCTGCTTGTCAAGGCTTATGAATCCATGACCGCCTACATGGGCGCCGTCACCGCAGGCGCGCTGGTCATCGCCAACTGCGCCGGTCCCGAATCCCTTGATGCAGCCGTGCAAGAACGAGCCAAAGCCTTCGCCGAAGAAGTTGCAGGAGTACTATGAGAACCCGCTCCGATTAACCCCGGCTTTTTTCCAGCGCCTGGGTGATGTCCGCGATGATGTCTTCCGGCTCCTCGATGCCCACTGCCAGGCGGATCAGGGTGTCCGTGATGCCCAGATCGTAGCGTTCTTTGCGCGTCAGGTTGTAGTAGCTGACCAGCGCGGGATGGGTGATCAGGGTTTCCACGCCGCCGAGGCTCGGGGCAATGTAGCACAGTTTCAGTGCGTCGAGGAAGGCTTTTGCGTTCTTGAGCGAGCCCATGATGTCAAACGACACCACGCCGCCGAATCCGGTCATCTGCGCCTTGGCAATGTGATGGTGGGGATGGCTTTCCAGGCCGGGATAATACACCCGTTTAATCTGGGGGTGTCCTTCAAGAAATTCGGCCACTTTCATGGCGGTCTCATTCTGCCGTTCCATGCGCAGCGCAAATGTTTTCATGCCGCGCAACAGCAAATAGGAGCAATGGGGATCAATCACGCCGCCTATGGCCTTGTGCAGAGCGCGTATTTCGTCCACCAGTTCCGCCCGTCCCAGCACCACGCCCGCGAGAATATCATTGTGTCCCGCGAGATATTTTGTTGCGCTGTGTACCACGATGTCCACGCCGTAATCAAAGGGACATTGATTATAAGGCGTGCTGAATGTGGCGTCAATGAGGGTCATCAGGTTGTAGCGTTTCGCCACATCGCGCAACCATTCGAGATCAAAGATATTCAGGTACGGATTGGTGGGCGATTCGCTGAAGATAAAGCGGGTATTGGGGCGGATGGCCTTTTCGATGCCTTCGTAATCGCCGAAGGGAAGAATGGTGCATGCGATGCCGAAGCGCTGTAGGTAGGAACTGCAAAATTCCAGCGTTTTCTTGTAGGCGTCGTCCGTAATGATGATGTGATCCTTGCTGCGCACCAGCGCGAGTATGGTCGTGGTGATGGCGCTCATGCCGGAAGCGAAAAGCACGCAATCCTCCGCGCCGCACATGATGGCCATGCGGTCCTGCGCCACCTTTTCCGTGGGATTGCCGTAGCGCCCATACTCGAAATGGGAATGGCCGTGCCGCGTATACGCCTCGATATGCGCCGTATCCTTAAAGGCGTAGGTGGATGTCTGCACGATGGGCGTGGTGATTGAATCCGCATAGCGGAAACGCTCTTCGCCCGCGTGTACGGAAATGGTGGAGACGCCCTTGCCGGGCGTATTGCGAATGTCCAACTTCGTTTTTTTCTTTTTAACCATAGGTGCCTCTGTTTGCATTGCCGGGTTGCGCTTTTTCACGCGAACGTCCTGCCGGTTCGGAAGCGTATAACTCTTTAATCAGTATACAGACTGAAAGCGGTGAACGCAACAGAGAAGGCAGCAATGCAAAATCACGCCCTGTGATTTGCACACCCTTTTTCAGGATGAACCGGAGATGAACCGCAGTTATGAAGAACTTGCCGCATACTACGGATGCGCGCTGTTGCCGGCACGGATGCGCAAGCCCAAAGACAAGGCCAAAGTGGAGAAGGGCGTGCAGGATGTGGAACGGCGCATAGTCGTCGCACTGCGCCATCACACCAAATATAATCGCGGTCTTGGAAAACTCCAAGACCGCGTTATTCTATAAGTTATGTAGCGTGATTCAGGTTAATTGGCGCGTCTGCGCATGTATGGCGCAACAGCTAATGCCATGAACAACAATGCGACAAGCGCATAATCGCCGCCTCGGCTGCCGGAAGCATCCGTAGCACCGCAAAATAGTACGCGCCTCTTTTTCTCGTCACCCTCATCGTCGCCATCGTCGCCATCATCGCCATCATCGC
>DSBB01000095.1 GCA_011046175.1 Candidatus Hydrogenedentota bacterium
GTTCCTTTCTTTGGGTTATTGTTGAAATCTTTATGGAACACGATGTCCGGGGCGGATTTCCACTCGGTTATCCGCCCTGTTTGCCCCTACCGGTCAGGTGGCCGAATCGTAAATTTCCGAAAATGTTCCTCCCGACAGTCCGGCGCGGCAATTGATTCTGGCGGCGGTCATGTGCATTGACATGGTGCTGAAAGAATAGCAAAGCGAAAATAGACCCGCGCGTCATCCTATGACGGCGCGCGCGCGGCGTCACGCCCGCAGGCAATGTTACTGGTAGTGCGATTCAAACAGATGCGAGTCGTAGGGCGTCCGGCGGTTGGGGCAATTCTCGCGGCGGCAAAGCCGGCAATTTACAAAGCCTTTTTGGGTGGGAAACCACACGCCGGAAACCGACTTGATGGGCGACATCAAACAGCTTTCCGAAAGGGTGACGCCAATGGCTTCAGCCGCGTCCCCGAACAAGGAAAACAAAGGCTTCTGTTCGGTGATGGGCCAGTCCGAAAGCGAGCCGGGGTTCATCATGGCGAGTTCGCCCGTGTCATAGGTGCCCATGAGATGGGCCCCAAGGGCTTCAATCGCCTGTCGCAGCGCCATTTCCTTGAGGGCGTCCCCGCAGAACGACTGCATGGGGTCGTCGAGCGAACGCGTCCACAATTCCAACTCGCCGCCGCACGTGGCGAGAAAGGGGAAAGCGCGGTAGACGCCGTCGAGGTTGACGCGCAGTACCCGGCTCGTAAAGATGATGTCGTTCAACGTAACGGTGTCATCACCCGTGTGTTCCACTGCTGAAAGAACATAGAATCCTTTGGGCCGCGCCAGCGCCTCGGCCTCGCGCGCAAGCCGAAGGATATCATCCAGGAAAGCAAATGAATCGTCAAGATGAAGCAGACGAAGCAATTCCGTCTCTTTCAGCAAGAAAGGAATGTTCTCCATCATTATCAAAGAAGCATCGTTGGCCATGTCGTAGTCTCTCAAGTGCAGTTGAAGGGGCTGCGGTACAAAAAGCGTTTGCAACGCAGACGCTGACAATGTCCGCGCGGGAAACGTCTAAAACAATATGGTTGTCGTGTCGCATTGCGAGCCCTCCGCAGGGTCTGTCCGGAGAATACGCGCGCCTGCGCCAAGGATGAACACGGGATCGCCCTCGGGAAGGGCGACACAATATATGTTTGCATAATCCGGATAAGCGTCTCCTGTGGAACGACAACCTTTGACCGGAATAACAGGCGGCGTATCCACGGGCGATATGGACGCAGGCTCGCCCATGAGATTCAGCGCCAAGGGCGCGGGCGATGATACGGCGATGGTCGCCTTCACGGCCTTGTAAGGCGACCACAACGCCGTGTTCGCGCCCGTTGACAAGGCATATATGTCCTCTTCTGTCGCGTCTTGGGCTGGCGTCGGATAGGCATCGTCCGCAACCGCCATCACACGACAGACTGTGGCCAAGGCGCGATAAGCCGCCTTGGGCGTAAGATCGCGCCGCAACACGCCGAAATTAACCTCGTTATAAAAGGGATCGGTTCCATCATCCCTGAAATTATACCAGCCCATGTTGCGCGCGCCCGCAGCAATGGCGCTTAAATACGCGCGCGACAGCAACTGCGCCTGTTCTCGCTCCGTTTTACCCCCTTCGCCTATCTGGGTGCTCCAGCCCATCTCGGTAATCCAGACAGGACGCTCGTTAACCAACAAAGAGGCGCGTTCCAGTTCTCGAATGAAATTGCGCTCGATAAACCGGCTTCGGTAGGGATGAACGGTCAGCGCGTCAAAGGGCGCCCCGGCGTCCAACACCATGCGGATGAACCCGCGATCAATGCCGGCGGTGGAAATGCCCAGCACCTCCGCCCCGGGATCCTCCTCCTTGATTATGGAATAACAACGTTCCAATAAAACCGGATAAAGCTCTTTCGGCCCGTCCCAGAAAAAGATGTTGGGTTCATTGTATATTTCCCAGTGATTGATGCGATCCTTGAAATGGCGCACTGTCGCGCGCGTAAACGCGCAAAAGGAGTCAATACCCGCTTCCGTGTAAGGCTCCGTAAAAGGCGACCAGTAGGCAAGAAGCGCGTAGACGCTGATGCCGTGGCGATGCGCTACATCCACAAGGGCGTCGTAGAAAGAAAAGTCGTAAACCCCGGGAGCGGTGATGATGCGGCTGAGCTGGAATTCCTCGCGCGACCACTTTACCCCCGCTTCGGCGGCAAGCGCCGCCACACGCTCCATTTCGGCGCGCCCTCCCGGCGTGTTGGCGTTCCGATACAGATAAACGCCCATGCCCCACGGTGATTCCGGCTGCAAACCAAGAACCGGCGCGGGCAGCAATTCGCAACCCTTCGCTTCCGTCAAAGGCGCCGTGAATGTGGATAACGCCTCAGCCGGTTGCCGACCTTGACTGATAAAACGGAACCGCGCCTCAATATAGCGGAACGAAGCGGGAACAGCGAAGGAATACGCCGTTTGTTGACGCCTGCCGCCGCCCGGCAACGTCATGGGCATCTCGGTCGAGTGGACAAGGGCCCCGTCCCAGCTTCGCGCTTCAAAGGCAACAACCCCTTCCAACGGAGCGTCAAGCAAATTCCAGCCGCTGCATGTCGCGGTAAAGCCTCGGCCATACTGTTCCACGCCGGTCTCGCGCAATTCCGACATAAGCGTCACGGCCCGGGACGGATCAAGCGCCGTTTCACAGATAAGATCACCCAGGAATATCTTCAGATTTGCCGCTTTGCATTCGTGACGTTCTATGACAATGCCGGTAACGCGCAACGGATAATGCAGCGTCTCGTGCGCCGCGCCGTACGCCTCCCAACCGTCCGGCGGCACGGGGAAGGTAAACGTCTGCTCCGTACCGTCGAGAACCCCCGCAATGCGGCGAAATCCCTGAAAATGCGCGCCCATGTTGACCACCACCCGCGCTCCCGGCGCGTCGGCGCGCATTCGTATGGACAGGGCGCTCGGCCGGTGAAAAAGGGACAGCGACCCGGACATGCCCGCGCTCGGCGACTTCGTGAAGTCAATATGCCAAACGCCGTCTCGCAAAGCGCCGCCAAGGGAGGAAGCAAGCGCGCAATCCCCGCCGAAATCTGTAACGAGATACGGGTTGACCGCTTTCGCCCGCGCCGCGCTTTCCTCGGTCGCATCATCGGTATTTTCATTGCGCAGCCCGGAAAAATGCAATACGCCTTTTGGCTCAACAAGCCCCTGTTTTTCAATGAGCACGCCCACGGTGTGTATGGGTTGCCGCAACACGCCGTCCCGCGGTCCTCCCCAAAACGCCGCCCAACCTCGCATGGTAAACGCGACGTCATGCCAGCCGGTGCGTTCATAATAAAGCGATTTCTGAAATGTCTGGCCCGAGCCATCCACGACCCGCACCGTGATGGTGGCTTCCGGCGGCTTGTTCACCCGGAAATGAACCCGGCCCAATGGTTGCCGCCTTTCAAGATCGCAATATGCCGCCACATAGGAACCGCCCTCGGTAAAGTCATAATGAAGCGCAACGCAATCGCCGTCAGGCGCCGCGGTTACATTCATGCCGCCCGCCGCCCCCGGAAACTCCTCGCCCCTGGAAAAGCGCCACACGCCTGAAAGCGTCTCCTCCTGCGCATAGCCCTGAAA
>DSBB01000093.1 GCA_011046175.1 Candidatus Hydrogenedentota bacterium
GACATGGTGCCGCTGCCGAAATCCCACCAGCGATACCATTTAGGGCCGGGAAAATAGACCTCGTTAAAAGGGCGCATGGGCGCGGGGCCGATCCACAAATCCCAGTCCAGCTCTTCCGGAACAGGATGCTCATCCTTGGGACGCTCCTGAACAAATACGATGTCGTTGCCTTTCTTCGCTTCTTCTTCGCTCTGCCATCCCCAGGCGCGCCCCACCCATACATGCGCCTCGCTCACCTTGCCGACGGCGCCGGTCTGGATGAGTTCCACCACGCGCCGGTAATTCTTCTCCGCGTGAATCTGCGTGCCCATCTGGGTCGCCACGCCGGCTTTTGCCGCCGCCTCCCGGATTACCCGCGCCTCCCAGATGCCGTGGGTCAGCGGTTTCTCGCAATAAACGTGTTTGCCCAATTGCAGCGCGGGCAGCGTGGCAAAGGCGTGGGTGTGTTCGCAGGTGCTTACCACGACAGCGTCAAATTCGTCCGCGTGGTCGTATATCTTGCGGAAATCGCGTTCTGTGCGCGCCTTGGGAAAATGCTGTGCAATGTTGTTCAGGTTCTTCGCGTTTACATCACACAAAACCGTGATGTTTTCAGATTGCACGCCGCCCAGATTGCCGGAGCCGCGTCCGCCGACGCCGATCATGGCGATATTAAGCTTGTCATTCAGGTTTTGCCCCCGAACAATTGCCGGGAATCCAAACACAGCCGCGCCTGCGCCCACCGCGGACGCGCCTAAAAACGAACGGCGTGAAACAACATGACTTGTATTGTGGTCGCTTGTGGAACATTTACCCATAACGGTATCCCTTTCGCATCTATTATTGTTGGAACCTTTCGTACAACCGTATTTGCGTCTAAAAGCATAGCAAAGATGTTATGCCATTCCCAAGTTGACGCAAATTTGCATTACTCCCGTCGTATCCATAGACTAACGCTGTTCAGGAATGCATTCCTTTTCGATTACAGAGGTAGGTAATGGCAGAATTGCGTGAAGAGTTGAATCTGGGCGGCGCGTGGACACTGGTTGCCGATCCCGATAATCGCGGCGTGGGAGACGCTTGGTTTTCAGCGACGCCCGCCGGCGGCGCCTTGTCCGTGCGTGTGCCGGCCGTATGGGATTTGTGGATTCCGGACTATGACGGCGTGGGGTGGTATTTTCACGCCTTCGATGTGCCGGAGACATGGCGCGATTCGCGGGTGGAACTGTGTTTCGACGGCGTCAATTATTATGCCGAGGCGTGGATGAACGGCGTGTCCGTGGGCGCTCATGAAGGGGGATACACGCCCTTTGCTTTTGATATAAGCGCGGTGGTGCAGCCCGGCGAAAATCGCCTCGCAGTGCGCGTGATAGACCCGAAGGGCAAGAACGGGTTCGGTCATTTCCTGCCGGAGGAACTGCCCATCGCCAAGGAAATGGGCTACTGGTCGTTCGGCGGCATATGGGGTGATGTTTACTTGCGGCGCATGCCCCACACGCGCATCACCGACATATTCATTCAGCCCGATTTGCGTCGCAAGCGGATTGTTGTCGAAACGGCGGCGGCAAACCTGCCGGACGACGCCCATATCCGTTTGTCGGTGGAGGACACCCCTTTCAACGCCCAGGGAGCGCCCGGCTCGATTACGATTGATGTGACGGATTTTGAACCCTGGCATCCGGACACGCCACGCTTGTATCGCCTGCGCGCCGAAGTCTGCGCCGGGGACAATGTTCTCGACCGCGTGATCACCCGTTTCGGAATGCGCGAGTTCTCCGTCAAGGACAACCGCTTTCACCTGAACAATCGTCCCATATATCTGAAGGGCGTATTGTACCAGCCGGACTACCCGCGCACACTGGTCGCGCCGGAGAACGAAGACATGGCGCGGCGCGAAATCGCCCTAGCCAAGGAGGCGGGCTTCAACATGATGCGGCTGCACATTAAGCCCGCGCCGAAAATCATTCTCGAACTCGCCGATGAAATGGGCATGCTCCTCTATGAAGAGCCGTCCATCGGCTGGATCAAGGATTCGGAATACATGCGCCAACGGTGCGAGGCGTCGGTGCGCGAAATGATTCTGCGCGACCGGAATCATCCGTCCGTAGTGATCTGGGACATGCTCAACGAAACGGGCAACGCCAAATACGCGACCCATGGCGGCGCACAGAACATCAAGGACGCCCTGTGCCGCCTTGCGCGTTCCCTCGACCCGACCCGCGTGATTATTGACGACAGCGCAGGGGTGAACGCCACGCGCGAGCCGTCGCGGTTGATGCGTCCTTTCCGCAACGACTTTGTGGAATTCGACGACCTGCACATCTACCAGCGCGCGCCGGTGGACAACCTCATCCGCGCCTATTACCGCAACAGCGGCGAACCCGACCAGTTGACCACCATCTCCGAGTTTGGGTTCGGCGGACCGGAAGACCTTGAAGACGTGCTTGCTCAATATGGGGACCGTCCTGACTCGGACTGTCCCCCAGACGGACAGGAAAAAAGGCGCTTGAAGGATGCGCGGTTCTTACAGGCCATGCTTGACGCCTGCCGTTGCGGCTTTCACGAGCGCGGCCTCGACAAAGTGTTCGGCGATATGTCCGGTTTTTTCAAAGCCGCCCAGACATTGCAGTGCGATGCCGCCCTTGCTCAGATTGCCGCCATCCGCGCCAACCCGAAAGTGGGCGGGTACTGCCATACCCAATTGTCCGATGCGGGCCATGAATTCTGCGCGGGATTTCTTGACCGGTGGCGGCGGCCAAAGCCTGCGTTGAAAAGTTTGACTGAAGCGCAACGCCCCATGCGTCCCCTGATTTTTCTGAGGAAAAGCAATTTGCGGCCACGCGAAAATACGGAAGTGACGGTGCTTCTTGCCAATGAAACGAATCTTGCTGACAAAGCGGACATTTCGTTGCAGGTGGTCGGCCCCACCAATCAAGTGCTGTGGAAGAAAAAGCGCGCCGCAAAACTGCCGCGTCACGGCGGCGAGTTGTGGAGCGGCGTCATCGGCGCATCCGGCTCCACAGGCGCGCATCGTTTTGTGGTGCGCCTGATGCAGGGAATGACCGTGATCGCCGAAGCGACGGAAACGTTTTTTGTTTACGATTCGTCGCCGCCGGCAGAAACGCCCGCGCATATTCTCGACCCGCACGACCAGTGGCAGGAACGCATCGCGGCCTATGCGAAACCGGACAACATTCTCGCGCCGATGCACATCATACCGCCGCTGGCGAACACCATCCGCGCCTATCCCGACAACGAACTCATGCAGATTCTGGCGCAGGTGAAGGGTGGCGCGATTGCGGTGTTCTTCGCCCCGCCGGACGACTGGAACGACCTTGCCGAATTGCTCGACCACGATATAACCGCCACGCCCAAGGACGCCGTGGGCGGCTTTCTGCCCGCATGCCATTATGTGAAACTGCATCCGCTGTTCGACAAGTTACCGTCGCGCTGCCTGATGCGGCAGCCTTACGCCAATGTCGCACCGGGCAGGACGTTTCTCGAAACGGGCGACGAGGACATCTGCGGCACGTTCGATACGACGCCCATTGCCGCGGGCAATTACATGGTGGAGAGTTCTGAGAGTTCCGGGGACAGTATACGCAGTTATGCTTCTCCGCGCCCGCCGGACAGCTCGA
>DSBB01000331.1 GCA_011046175.1 Candidatus Hydrogenedentota bacterium
GCGCTACTCCGCGTAATTTCGTAATCGCAGCGGGCGCCTACAACCGTACTCTGTATCCCGAGTATCTGACAGACCCGGCAATCAACTATTGCCCGTCAGACCCGTCAGACAGTCCCGATGACGCCTATGCCAAAGTGCCGTTTTACAACCCGTACACAGGTCAGACTGTCAACATTGGCGATCCCATTTTCAATGTTTTGTGTACACAGCAGACCTTGGGTGTGCAGGCGGCGGATATGAGTTACTGGTACTTGGGATGGGTGTTTGATTTGGTGGACTGGAACGATCCCAAAGTACAATCACCGTTTAATCCTGACAACTACATATCCGAGCAGTTGGTCGCGGCGGCAACGAATATTGGACTGCTCAGCATTCTTGTTACCGGCGTGCCTCCCGATGACATAGAGCTTCGAGTGAATCAAAACATTGATTTGAGCCGTGACAGAGGTTTTGGTGTGTATTGTGAAAGTAATGTTGACGGCCTGCCATTAGGTAATGGTCGCCAGGGATGCACAATCTACCGCATGCGTGAAGGTATCGAACGATTCCTTATCACGGACATCAATAATCCCGGCGCGTCCTCGATGGCGCAAAGCACACTATTCATCATGGCGGACGGCGTCTCCACGTCGTTGTCCGAATTCAACCACATCCCGGGCGGCTCGAATATTCTGTACATGGACGGCCATGTCGCATTCATGCGCTACCAAGAACAAGGCCCTGGGCCGATCAATGGGCCTGTGGCGGAACTTGTAGGCGGCCTGCTGGGCGCCGATTTGCCCTTGTAAGCCGACGCTGCTCAGCGTTGATCGCGCCGTTGTATTTGTGTTTCAGTACGACGGCGAGAGAGAGTAGTTAATGTTATGCAGGTCTTCTCAGCCGAGAAGGCCTGCATTTTTTCTTACATGGACTGCAAGTTGCGACGGCAACCGCAACCGCACGAATTCCCGCGCATAATGGGCATGATTGAATAGCAATACAATGAATTCCAATACGGCTTCATCTGAAAACAAACACATTATGCAGTTACGCAACGACTTTCCCATTCTGAAACAACAAATCCGCGGCAGGCCGCTGACGTATCTTGACAATGCTTCCACCACGCAAAAACCGCAATGCGTAATTGACGCCATTGCGGACTACTACGCTTCAGAAAATGCAAATGTTCACAGGGGAATTCACCGGCTTAGCGGGGCCGCCACGAAGCGGTATGAATCGGCGCGCAGCCGACTCGGCTCATTTCTGGGCGCAAACAGCGGCTATGGCATTGTGTTTACACGCAGCGCCACAGAAGGGATCAATCTGGTTGCGCACAGCCTGGGTCGCGCTTTGCTGCGTTCCGGCGATGAAGTGCTCGTCACCCAACTTGAACACCACTCCAACATTGTTCCCTGGCAGCTGCTGTGTGAGGCCGCAGGCGCCAAACTCCGCGTTGTGCCCATAAATGAATCGGGCGAACTAATTATGGGCGAATTTGACCGCCTGCTGAACGAGCGCACCCGGATAGTGGCGGTTGCCCATGTGTCAAACGCGCTGGGCACGATTAACCCCGTGAGCGAGATATGCCGCAAGGCGTGCCGGCAAAACGCGGCCACATTGGTGGATGGCGCGCAGAGCGCGGCGCATACGGCAATACGCCTTGCTGACATGGGCGCGGACTTCTTTGTGTGTTCCGGCCACAAGATGTACGGGCCCACCGGCGTGGGCGTTCTGTGCGGACGCTCCGAGATGTTCGAGCGCATGACGCCGTACCAAAGCGGCAGCGACATGGTTCACTCGGTAACCTTCGAGAAAACCACATTCGCGCCGCCGCCGCATAAATTCGAGGCGGGCACGCCCCATATTGCCGGCGCCTTCGGGTTGTGCGCCGCCGTGGATTACCTCGACGGCATCGGCATGGAAGCCGTTGAAAGGCATGAACGCGAATTGCTCGCTTATGGTACGCAATCTCTCGCGGCGATTCCCGGGTTGCGCATTATCGGGAACGCAAAACAGAAGGCGGGCATTTTGTCCTTTGTCATGGACGGCGCGCATCCCCACGACATAGCGCAACTGCTGGATAACGAAGGGATTGCCATTCGTTCCGGGCACCTGTGCGCGCAACCCACCATGGCGTTTTTTGGCGTACCGGCGCTTGCACGCGTTTCGTTTGGTCTTTACAACACCATTTCGGAAATAGACGCGCTGGTCGGCGCGTTGCAAAAAGTCAGAAAGACGTTTATCTGATGGCAGATTCACGAAATCTCTATGAACAAGTCATTTTGGACCACAACAAAAACCCGCGGAATTACGGAAAGCCCGCCGCCGCCGATACCATCAT
The DNA here is from genome assembly GCA_011046175.1 of Candidatus Hydrogenedentota bacterium. GTDB lineage: Bacteria > Hydrogenedentota > Hydrogenedentia > Hydrogenedentales > CAITNO01 > SLFT01. The sequence goes on from DSBB01000331.1 coordinate 2,321, forward strand.
TGACGGGCTGAACCCCTTATGCGGCGATTCCTTCAAAATATATGTCGCTTTTCAGAATGATGTAATTGAATGCCTTCACTTTGAAGGCGACGGTTGCGCTCTCTCCAAGGCAAGCGCGTCACTCATGACAGTGCTGCTGGAAGGCAAAACCCGCGAAGCGGCTCTTGAACTCGAGGAAGCGCTTGCGGCCATGTTGAAATCGTCGCCCGACACGCCTGTTGACGAATCAATACTTGGCCCGCTGGCCGCCTTTTCAGGAGTGCGCGAGTATCCCACGCGCATCAAATGCGTCATGGTCGCATGGCAAGCGCTGGCGGCTGCCTTTTCCAACCGGCGTTAAGCGCCTACCGTCCTTCCTGCTGAGGGGACGTTGCGGCGAACATTGCCATCAGCCTGTCGCGCTCTTCCGCGGCCCGATTGCCTTCAAGATTGACCGCGTCTCGGATTTCCGCCGCCTGCTTTTCAAACCCGTGGCGAATATCTTTGACCCCGTAGGTTTCCAGCAGTTCCTGATAGCGCTTCCTCATGGATTCCGGGATGCCATGAACCCGGTGGGCCACTTTGCGCGCCGGATTGCCCGACCACACCTCGAAGGGCCCCACATCCCGGGCGACCACGCTGTGTTGCGCGATTACCGCCCCGTCGCCAATGGCCACGCCGGGCGCGATGTAGCAGCCGCTGCCAATGAGACACCCGTCGCCGATTACGATTGGTTGTGAAATATAAGGCGCCAGCCGCCAATGTTCCGATGTGCCAATGACCGCATGGTTCGTATCACGAATCACCGTGAACTCGGCAATGCCCGTGTATTTGCCGATTTGAATAATGGTGCGTGCTTCGAAAAAACAATTGTAACTGACGCCGGAATACGTGCCTATCAGTATCTTGCCGCCGCCGTTGGTGCGCATTATGGTGTTGCCGCGAATCTTGCAATAATCATCCAGTTCAACATGACCGTCAATTTCGAGATTGCGACCGTCAAGGCTGCAATGTTTGCCGACACGCACAAATTTTCGGCTGTTTATCCAACGCCGCCATTTCCGTCTAAGCGACATAGTTTATCTCCGTAGTTGATAAAAAGAAAAGACGCCGGTATCGTATGGTTTCGCATTCAACGGCGCCCATTATACCCTGTGAACCAATTGAAAGTGAAGGCGCTGCCCCGCCGGCATTTCGGCATGTAAACATTGCAGACCGCTTCTACGGCGTGATAGGCTTTTGTAAACAGCCATAATTGGAGAAACAATAATGACATCAACATTTTACGGCACCACGGTATTATCAGTACGCAGGAA
>DSBB01000417.1 GCA_011046175.1 Candidatus Hydrogenedentota bacterium
GCAATACTGATTCATGGCGGCGGTTTCGAGCGGGGCGCGAAAGAAGACGAGCGACAGGTCGCCCTCGCAAAATCCCTCACGGAGCACGGCTATGCGTGTTTTCTCATCAACTACCGGCTGGTGCGCGATTACCCGCCCGCGCCGCCGGAATACGCCGACCTGTTGAGCAGGGCCGCGCACGCCGCCGCCGTGGACGCCAAAACGGCGCTGCGCCATGTGTGCGCCAATGCAAGAAAATACGGCATTGATCCGGAACGGGTTGCGCTCATCGGATCAAGCGCGGGCGCGATTGCCGCTCTGGCCGCGGGACTGTCAGCGCCGGACCGCTTCATCGGGGACGGCGGGGGGTATCCCGCGCCGACGGAGAACATGCCCCATGCCCCGGCGCGCGCCGCCGCGATTGTAAATTTGTGGGGCACGGCAGACTTCTTTCCGGAGCTATTTTCCACCGAATCGCCGCCCATCATGACAGTACACGGCGCAAAAGATTTCCGTGTCGGCCTGTCCCTGTTGCCCGCGGAAAACATAGACGCACAGTGTAAACAATACGGCATTCCCCACCGCTACTATCCGCTGTCCGAAGCCGGACACGGCGCATGGGACGCGGTGGTGGACGGCAAACCGCTTGACATGCTTGTTGTCGAGTTCCTGGATGAATACCTGAAGTAAGGCTTGGGGAACAGGAATGGCGCCTCCCCTCCGTTACGAGAGATGGGGGTTTCTTACCTCCGATATGGGGGGACAGGAATAGACCCGCACCGGTTATTTCCAAATGCGGACGCGGACACGGCGCCGCCCCCACTCCAAGGCGTCCTTGCGCTTTTTGAAAAAGACATCTATCTTGTCGGGGCCCTTGATGGCGCCGCCCCGATCCTCGACGCGACCGTAACCATATCCAGGCACATACATCACCGTGCCGAAGGGATAGTAATTGGTGTCCGCAGCAATAGTGCCCGGTTTCGCCTTGGTGCCGCTTGCGGTGACGCCCACTTTCTTGGGCTGTCCCTTGTTCGGGCCGCTCGCCACCACCGGCTGAAAAAGCCAGTTCCGTTTCCAGTTCGTGGATTTCTTGCCCGCATCATAAGCGAGCACCTCCATTTCACGCTCGATGGCGCGCACGCCCCGCGGCGGTTTCGGACGGGTCGCGCAACCCATCGCAAGAAACAGCGCCGTTACACAGATTACCGCCGCCAGCGTCAAACGCATTGTCTTCATAAGACTATCCTCCACACGGGTTCAACCGATCGTGTCTGTCCATAACGCACCAGCATAACCACATTATATAGCGTTTTCCGTCATGTATTGCAACTATTTATTGTGGTTTGCTCATCGCTTATGGACACGCCATGCAGCAAATCCTGTGTCTTGCGCACCAGCGGCAGCATCTGTTCCGCCAGCCCCGTGTCCAACGGCGCGCCCAGGCGCGTGCAAGCGTCCTCAAGTTCGCGAATCGCCTTGCGCAAGCGCTCCCGCGTTTTGCCAATATGATCGGCAAGCGCGCCGCTCACATCCAATACCGCTTCACCGTTCTCTTTTGCCGCGGGGGTAAGTCCCTGTTCCAGCCGCCGCGCCAGCAGGCAGTGTACGCCCACATCAACTGCGCGCAAACACACCAGCGGCGATTCGCGTACGCCCGAGGTCTTGAAAAGCCGTCGCAGCGACGCCAGCAAACGCTTCATGTATAAATATTCCTCTTCCGTCATCCATGGCTCGCGCCAGTAATTCTCCTGCAATCGCATACCCTGTGCTCCTTTCGTAATAGCAAATGGACAAGCAACTTCCAACACACTACGCTGGATTTCCTGTATGTTGCACTCGTTTCAGCGTGCCATTCCCTTCATCCCAAAGCATGAACAACATACCTTCTCGCCAGTTACGGGGAAAGCAAAAATCTATGCAACTATCCAGCAATATGCCACAGCAACAGCGTGTCCCGTCCTTCCGGCGAAAGCGGGAAGGACGGCTGGACAGCTGCTTTTGTTTCTTTCTGCTGTGTTCCCGCAAACGCTCTTTGTGAATGCACCTCTTCCATACGAATACGACACTTGTTGCGTCATTATGGACACAAACGCGCTTTAACCGCCTGAAATTCATTCGGTTACAGCAACACGCCAACAATCATACCCCTGCGGCGAAGTAAACGGAACGGTGCCGTTTCAACGGCCACCAGCGCAAAAGTTGACGCGCCGTCTTCTTTCAAGAGGCGCTTTCGTAGACACTTCTGCCCTGAACGAACAGATTTTGTCGCAGGTTGTACGCGATAAGGAAAGGCAAAACGCAAGTATGACTTGCGCAGTCAAAAACAAACTGCAAACTCAAAGTTGGCAAGACATTTGTTAAATGACTGGACACTAAACCGTGGCGTTCCCGGAGAAAACAACTGCGCCGCAGGCGCCACTTCTTTCGGACGAAGTCCCGGACGAAGCGTAGTATAGTCAAGTCTGGGTTGCGGGCAACGCCCGCCTTAGGTTGATATGAGGTCCCGCGTGCACGGGCGCATCTCTTCCTCATCATCAGCGGAGGATAACAAGTAAACCGGATACCAACCGTCCCGCTTGCGGGCGTAAATCTTTCCGACTTCTATTGATTATACGTAACAAGTTTGGTGGGCGGTTGAATGGCGTCGCCCCACAGCGCGGTGCGTAATTCGCGGATGCGACCGGATACATGCAGCCCTTGCGCGGCACACCGCTGAAGCGGATTCGGCGGACCGAAATCTTTTCCCATTTCATCAAGCAGGGTGCGCGCCATGAGGCGTATATGTTCGGTGGGGGCAAGGTGCTCAACGGCCTTTAACAACACCTTATATTTCCACATTCGTGCGGCGATATTGGCAGATCGCCTTCGCAAATGAGGCTTATTGGAACCTTTCATAGTGCGCCAGCCTTCAAGTTCCGCCGCCGCCCAACGCAGATAGGACGGGCCCAGTTCCAGAAAGTCGCGCCTGTACGCCGTTTCCTGAATTTTTTCCGCTTCAACCAAGTTGAAATGGGGATGAACAAACCAAGGTTGTTTGAATGCATGCCATTCCTCCAGCGGAATAGAGTGCAGGATACGACTCTCCTTTTCAAGCCGCTCAAACAAGGGTGTTCCGGGAACGGGCGAGTAATGAGAAAACTGGCTGAAGACCGGCGCACAGGCCAGATGCGCCTCGATGTCTTCCATAATGTTTTCCTGAGTATGCTCCTCCAGAAGCAGAATCGAACTGAGTATCGTCTTGATGCCATATTTGCGGAGATCAGCCACGACCTCTTTGAAGTTCACATTGCGGTTCTTTGGATAATCTGACAATTCGCTTTCTCTGCCTATCCATATAAGCTCCACGCCCATCTCGGCGAGCCTTTCCGCGCCGAACTGCACAACCCTGTCCGCGCTGCCGAACAGAAAGATGCTGAACATCTCGCCGCTTTCCACCACGCATTGCCGCAGTTCTTCGGCGCGGTCCAAGTCAATAAGAAAGTTGTCGTCGCCCACAAACGTAATGAGATTGTTGCCGCACCGCCGTTTCACGCGGATCATTTCGTCGAACAGTTGGCGCCCGCGTGTGTAAAACGTGATATGGCGTCTTCCGAAGAAGTGACTGGGCGAGCAGAAATCGCATCCGTAGGAACA
>DSBB01000526.1 GCA_011046175.1 Candidatus Hydrogenedentota bacterium
GGTGTGATTTGTCGACTGTTATTAAGTTTTTTCATCTTTATATCCATGTTATCCCGCGCTTTTTGCAGGCGCCCCTCCATTGCGGGAAGTGTAGACGCAGGAGGGTGTTGTTGCCGCAGGGTCATAAGTCGTTGCTCATCCTGAGTATGTCGCCGATACCCACGGCTATCCATTCGTTGCCGCAGGGTCATAAGTCGTTGCTCATCCTGAGCGATGCGCCGCTCAAAAAATGCTAGAGTCCGTTGTTCGCTTATTTGCACTGCAGTAGCGTTTTTCGCTTCAAAGTCCTCCACAGCTACCTTAAACTGATCATTAATTATCGCTTCCATTTTTTGATAACATCGCCCTAAAGTATCGGCGTCCAGATTGGCGTCATTCCAATCTTTCCCCTTTCGAAGCAGTATCTGAAACATATCTTCCGCGTCATTTTCCGAAAGTATGACATCTGTATCAACGCCGACAACGGCGTAGGCCAGGCGCTCCTCCTGGGACAAGCCTTTTATCTTCCAGCGTGCAACAAGATAACTATAACAACCGGGTTTAAGTCCATCGGTTTCGAGGGTAAGGGCGGAAACATTATAGAAGGCACGGTCGGCAAGTTGATTCCTCTTTGTAATCCATTTAATCAATGGGCATAAGTGGTTTGCGAAATGAATTGTCCGACGTTCCGCCTGGGCAAGACGCTGCATTATTTCCCGTCGGAAACAGATTATAAACTCTTGCTGCCGAAACGGCAGCGCAGCAGGCGACATATCATTTCCGATGTGGTCAGCAAGCGACTCCTTGGCCTCCATAGTCAAGCGAATTCGCATACACCCCTCGCGAGGCGTATTTTCAAGTACCTCACAACCATGAAATTCTCGTCTGAAAAAATCCCTGACATAGTCCTCGAGTTCCTCGGCCTGCATAAACCGCCCTCTACCTCGGGTTTCATCTATGCGACGTTGCAGATAGTCTGAGAACGCGACCAGCGTCTCGCCGGACTCTTCCAAGTGTGTAATGGCAACCGATTTATTCTCAATAGCAAGTTTCGTCTGCTCTATTCGCTTTGCTTGCTGCTCTGGAGTCAACTCATTGCTTAGCAATTCCTTTGTGAGGCACTGAATTTCCTTCCCGACTACGTCTTCAATATCACCCAGACTGCCACGTATGCACATGAGTTTTTCATGAAGCCGAGTATACAGTTGTTCTTCTATGGTACCCCTTATCTTGAAATTTACAATGGCAAGGTGTTCTGCCTGTTGGCCAACGCGATCAATACGACCGATGCGCTGCTCAACACGCATGGGATTCCATGGAAGGTCATAGTTGACTACAATTCGACAAAATTGAAGGTCAATGCCCTCGCTTCCCACCTCCGAGGTGAGCAGGATGCGCGGCCCTGTAGGATTTTGGAAACGGTCAATCCGCTCCCAACGCTCCTTGGCGGGTATGCCGCCATGGATGTCAATGACACTGAGTCCCTGTTCTGCAAGACGACGTTTCAGATAGGCTAGTGTTGGCCGGTAATAGGCAAAAATAATAACCTTCTCATCAGTTACCTGTTGCGTCAACATCTCGTATAATGCCTGGTATTTGCTGTCATGGAGTTCAAAGTCGTATCCAAGCAATGCATCTATGTCCAGATCCGCCAGTTCTTCCTGCAGCCCATTTTCCGAAAAATCGTCGAATACCACATCGCCACAGGCTTCACTCATCAATTCCATTGGATCGCCGAGGCACCCTGTCCTGATTTCTTCAGCCAACACAGGAAGGCAACTGGCCGCCCGCAATTGTAACCCCATGATTTGAAAGACGTAAAATGGCGTCTTTTCCCGCCGCGAGCGTTCCCGCACCAGTTGCAGGATAGTTTTGTACAATTGCATTTCCTCAGGTGTATAGTCAACGGCAAGGACGACGGGCTCACGTACCGGACGTACCTCCTCGACTTGTACACGACGTGTTCTATTTACATAACCGCCCAAAAGATTCAGTCTTTCGGCAACATCCTGGCATTTCGCCAAGGCAGCCTTGTTTTGCACATCAAGTTCCGCACACATTCGTGCAAACTTTTCATATAGGGGCGTTTCTCGGATGAAGCGGCTTTTCGCCATTTGTTCAAGAGCTGCCATCAGCGCCTCCCGGTCCACGGGCACTCGCGAAAGCGCATTCATAGCAATGACTGCAGGCTTATTGGCCTCAAGTAGTTCGTCAAACAATCCTTGGGTTTCAAAAAAACTATCGTCAACAAGACGCAACAGGCTATGTAAATCTTTATTACTGTTGTGGACCGGGGTTGCCGATACGCACAGCACCGCGCCAGAACGGGCCACCAGAGCTTCCCCGAGATGAAAACTGGTGGTTGCTTGGTGGCGCATGTAATGGGCTTCATCAAAGATGACCAGATCAAAGGGATCGTACTCCCACGAATGGTGGCGCAGTTTACGTAGCACTTCAGTCCTTTCCGACCCTGTTTCTCCAGTGCCCGGCGGATCGTCAAGCAAGCGAAGTTCCGCCTTGGGGGGGCGTAACCCGGTGTAAGTTGCAATGAGAGAAAATGCGTGATGCGCCCCCCGCTGCTCCATGATATCCATTTCCTTCTTGAATTCTGCAAAACTCACGATACGCGCGTCAATTTGAAACTTCCAGCGTAATTCGTCCTCCCATTTTTTCGCCAGCGAACGGGGGCACACCACCAACAACCGCTTTGCTTGGCGACGCGCCTGCAATTCGAGCCAAACCAGCGCGGACTCAATTGTCTTCCCCAAGCCCACCTCGTCGGCAAGAATAAGCCGTTCGGTGGGCGCATTGATAATCTTCAGTACTGGTTTGAATTGATAGGGATAGAACTTAATCTGCGCCGCTTCCATTAAATAGACCACTACATGGAGCGCTCCCTTCAGTTTTTCATATGTGACAATCCGCTGCAAATCCCGCGCTCGACCGAAAGAACCGCCACTAAAAATCTCAGAAAGTGTTTGCGCATTGACAGGAATCCTCATTAAATTAAAGTCTGGATGAAATTCAGTGCCGCCATCAGGATATCTTATCTCAACCATTGTTATGGTGCCCGCCTTCATGGTTTTTCCCGTTACCTCTCCTAGACGCCCGGGGTCATTTTTAACGAATACACGTGTCCCGGGCATAAACAGAGGTTCATCTTGCATAGCCATAATTGTCTCCCCGTGTCTTGGTTAAGCGGAACATGGGCTTCTGGCATTTTATTTTAGGTAGCCCGTTCCAAGCAAATCTACCGACCTGAAGATGCGTTTCTTCTACAGGCACACTGCGAACGTCAACCTACCGTTTGATTCCTCATGCAGGATAATTTTGTTGGAGGTTTATTCGAATGTGATATTTACCTGCATGTCGCCGGCGGAATCGGTTGTGGTTAGGGATTCGATGCGTAACATGCGGGTGATGTCGTCTGCGGCGGTTTCGATGCATTTCTTTGCGTCGGCGGTGCAGGTGATGGTTACGGATTTTACCGGGGCGGCCATGCTGAGGCTGGCGTCGGCTTTGGCTTTGCGGATTTGTTCTACTACTGCAAGCGTAACCGTCCACAAGGCTTCTTGTTGGGGTGCGGGGATGTTTTCGATTTCCGCAAGGGTTGGCCAGGGGCTTTTGTGTA
>DSBB01000242.1 GCA_011046175.1 Candidatus Hydrogenedentota bacterium
CGGTATATGAGCATAGTGCGACGCATATAAGCCAATAATCAACATGCGCATAAGCATTAAAAAGGTATCGCCTCTAGCGAATGACTGCTGCGGTCGCCGCGGATAACGGTTTCACGCCTGCCGGCGGCTTCAAGCGCCTCTTCAAGCGTCATTGACGCGCGCGAGGCGAGCTCCTCCTCAAGGTTTGTAATCTTCACCGGCGCGCCCGGCTTGAGTGAATACTGACCCATTACCACAACCAGCGATTCTTCCGTTAAACCTTCCAATATCTCGACGGCGTCGCTCTGCTCAATGCCGGTTTTTATATCCCGTCGTTGTGCGCTGTGAATGGGTTCATTTCCCTCGTCAAGAACGTCCCGGGCGGCATGTTTCGTTTCCGTCTCGACAGTAAAGACGTATTTTCGACCCTCTTCCTCCAATATGGCCTCTCTGGGAAGCAGCAGGGCATTTTCGCGCATGTCCATCACCAAACGCACCCGCGCAAACGCAGATTCGCGCAGGAGCGAACGTTCGGATTCCTCGAAATCAAGCAACACCCTCACCGTGCCGCTCATGGGGTCTATACTCGGGAAAATGCGCCGCACGCGCGCGGCAAAAACCCGGTCGGGGAAGGCGTCTATGCGGGCGTGCGCCATTTGCTTCACCCGCAGCCGTGCCAGCTCTTTTTCAGGAACGTTAATGGGCAGGACAAAGGACTCGGGATCCACAATGGAAAAAACGGGAAGTCCCGGTGAAATCACCATGCCCGGCTGGATTGCGCGTCTTGTTATGACGCCGCTGATTGGCGCACAGATGGTTTGATTGCCCAGCTGCAATTCGGCCATCTCCAACGCGACCCGCGCCTGCTCATAGGCGAATCTCGTGTTGTCGCGGTCCACTGACGCAGCAATCCCTTCCACAAAACTGCGTTCTGCGATTTCATAAGCCGTTTTCTGTTGTTGCACCGTGATCCGCGCCTGACGCACCTGCGCCTCCAACTCGTCACGTTCCAAAAGCGCCAGTGTTTGACCCGCCTCGACGGTATCGCCGACATCGGCCTTGATCTCAAGGCACTGGCCTGTTCCTTTGGACAGCACCTCGACGCGGTTTTCCGCCTCCACGCGGGATGTCGTTTCAAAATTCGAGGCTATCGCGCCGCGTTTAGGCGTGACCACCTGTACCGGCGTAAGCGAAACGGCGGAAAAATTTTCTGGAGGCGATTCTTCAACATTGCCCGAAGCCTGTTGTTGATTGCAGGCAATGCCCGTCACGACAAGCCACAGCAGTGTTACCAGGAAAACGATTCTTTGTAAAGGCTTCATAGATGGTCTCAATCGGTTGTGCAGGAAAATGGCGCAGGAATACGAAATGCCCGCCCTTTGAGATATACAAGTTCGGCAGGTGAAATGTTTCATTCATATTTGGCGGCGATTGTTATTAATGGGCGTGTATGGAACAGGTTGTAGTGTATCATAGATTGTGACGCGGAATCAGGTTGCCTTTTTTGACATTCTGCTCCATTTTTCGGGATACTACGTCTCCTGTTAGTTTCGTACATCCCGATAACATCAAAAAGGAAACGAATGGAAATACGATGAAGAAGACGCTCTGTGTTTTGTTGGTAGTTTTTTTTGCAAGCGCATTGCCTGTTGCGGCGGAGGTGCAATGGCACGACGGCCGATGGCAATTGGAATTGTCAGGAAGCGCCGGTATACATTCGGGCAGTTCCGACCGTTCCGGGGACTATATGCTGAAGGGACTGGTCGAATACGAAGTGCCCTTTGCGCCCCGGTGGACGCTTGGATTGCGCGCGCTCCCCGTGTTTGTCTACGAACAGGATGATCGCGGCGAGGATACCGTCTGGGGCGGCGGCGCCGGATTGGGTTTGCGCGTTTATTCCGCCAAAGAAGAGTATCGGGGCTGGTTCGCCGAACTCGGCGCTCACGCGCTCGGACACAAGCACCGCTTTGCGGACAACAACTCCAATCTGAATTTTCTGACAAGCGCGGGCATTGGCTATAAGTGCAAGGCCGGCTGGCACAGCGCCGTACGCTGGGAGCATATTTCCAATGCGGGCATTGGCAGCGATAATTCCGGCGTCAATGTTATTACGCTGGGCATTGGTTACGCTTTTTAGGCGCAAAAGCGCCGGTAGTGCAATCACCACACGTGTACTGTGGGACACACCGGAGGGCGTATGATGCATACGCAGCGATGGGTGACCAGGAAAAGCATTGAAGTCCTTGCACGCGGGCGCGTCAACGGATAATAGCACGGCGTGTTCAGTAAATTGTCATTTCCGTGTTCACATCAAAGAAATGAATCGCCTCCATATCCACATCGAGGATATGCGCAGTATCAACAGCCGGTTGTGTGTCCGTATGGATGCGGGCCGTGAGGGATTGTCCGCCAACCGTGAGGTACAGGTTGATTTCCGAGCCCATCGGTTCCACCACCTCAACCATCGCCTTCATGCTGATACCCTGTTTTTCCTGCTGCTCCGGGTTTTCCAGCAGATGTTCGGGGCGTATGCCCAGCGTAATGGGCTTGTCAACATACGGCCGCAGGGTTTCGTCGCGAAACGCGGGGGTTTTCAGTTTGATGCATGATTCGTTGTCAACAAAATATAACGCGCCTTGGTCGGCAACCAGTTTTCCCTCTATCATGTTCATGGGCGGACTGCCGATGAATCCCGCCACAAAACGGTTCACCGGATGATGGTAAAGCTCTAGCGGCGCGGCAACCTGCTGGATGACCCCGTCGAGCATAACCACGATACGGTCGCCCATGGTCATGGCTTCCACTTGATCATGGGTCACGTAGATCATGGTGGATTGCAGCCGCGTGTGCAGTTTTGATATTTCGGCGCGCATCTGCACCCGCAATTTGGCGTCCAGATTCGATAGCGGCTCGTCAAACAGGAACACCTTGGGCTGGCGCACAATAGCGCGGCCCACGGCAACGCGCTGACGCTGGCCGCCGCTGAGCGCCTTGGGCCGCCGGTCGAGCAGTTCCGTGATACCCAGGATTTCCGCCGCCTCATGCACGCGACGCGCGATCTCCTTCTTCGGGTATTTGCGCAGAATCAACCCAAACGCCATGTTCTTATATACGGTCATGTGCGGATACAAGGCATAGTTTTGAAAAACCATGGCAATATCGCGGTTTTTCGGGGGAACGTCGTTTACCAGCGTATCTCCGATATGAATTGTTCCGCTGGTTACCTCTTCAAGCCCGGCAATCATCCGCAACGTGGTGGATTTGCCGCAGCCGGAAGGCCCTACCAACACAACAAATTCCTTGTCGTTAATGACCAGGTTGGCGTTCTTTACGGCTTCAACGTTGCCGGGGTATACCTTGCACAGGTCCTTCAGTTCGACTCGCGCCATAAATCCTCCATCTCGCGTTCATAATCTCACGATTGCGCAACGCGTACAAGGGAAATCGTACCATATACGATACATAAAATGCCTGTGGAATGATAATAGCAAAGGTCTATGACAGAATCAAAACACTTTTTAGCGGTTAGGGGTTGGAACTGGTTTAGCGGGATTGATCCGGCTAATCGGAATTACGAATGAAAGTTGCCGATCAATAGCCCCTCACGCACCCTAAACCCTAAACC
>DSBB01000271.1 GCA_011046175.1 Candidatus Hydrogenedentota bacterium
GACACGGGGCGCTGCGCAACACGCCGCGATTTTTTGAAAAACTCGGCGCTTTTCGCTTCGGCTGCCGTGGCGGGTTCGGGCGGCCTTGTGCGGAACGCTTACGCCGCGGGAGGCGATACCATTAAAGTCGGGATGATCGGGTGCGGAGGACGCTGCACGGGCGCCGCGGCGGAAGCGTTAACCGCTGATCCGGGCGCGCGTCTTGTTGCCATGTGCGATATTATCGAGGAACGAATCAAATCAAGACGGGAAAGGCTCAAACAGCAGTTCAAGGACCAGGTTGCGGTTGATGACGACCACTGCTTCACGGGTTTTGACGGCTACAAGCATGTCATCGAAGCGTGCGATGTGGTGTTGATTGCCAACGCGGCGAAGTTTCACCCCTTCCACACGCTGCAAGCCCTGAAAGCGGGCCGGCACGTGTTTGTCGAAAAGCCGCACGGCATTGATCCGCTGGGCATGAAAGTGCTGAAACAAGCGGTGGATTTGGCGAAGGAACAGGGGTTGAGCCTTGTTTCCGGATTGCAGAGCCGGTATCACAGCGGCTATCAGGAAACCATCCAACGCATATACGACGGCGCCATCGGCGACATTATCTGCATCGAGGAGAATTTCCTGCGCGCGCCCTACCAAATCACGCCGCGCGAACCGTGGATGTCGGAACTGGTATGGCAGTGCAGCACACAATATCATTTTCGCTGGCTGTCCGGCGACGATGTCACCCAGTCACTGGTGCATAATCTGGACCGCGCGAATTGGGTCCTTCACAATACCCCCCCCGGTCAAGTGTCACGGACTCGGCGGACGCTCCTCGATGACGGATCATATTTACGGCGATGTGTTTGATCATCATTCCGTGGTATATGAATATGATCACGGCGTGCGCATATACGCCTTTTGCCGAACGACCGAGGGATGTTACAATGATTATTCCAGTTTTGTGTTCGGCAGCAAGGGCAAAGCGTCCATTATGCATTGCCAGATATGGGGCGAAAATGAATGGAAGTGGCAGGGCAGCTGCAATCCGTATCAAACCGAGCACGACGCGCTTTTCAGGGCGATACGGTCGGGCGAGCCGGTAAACAACGGCGATTACATGGCGCGCAGCACCATGATGGGAATCATGGGCCAGATTTCCTGCTACACCGGCGAGGAAGTCACATGGGAACAGGTAAACAACTCCGAATTCAGTTTCGGACCAAAGCCCGAAGAGTGCCATGATGATATGGAACCGCCGGCGCTTCCCAATGATGACGGCAGCTATCCCGTGCCCACACCCGGCTTCACAAGGTTAATCGAGGCGTAGCCGGGGTTAGCGCCACAACCCGCTAACCAGCGCGTTCACGCCGATTAGAATAAGAATTCCTCCGCCCACTATCTCCATCACAACGCCAAACCGTCGGCCGATGCGACTGCCGAACAGCATCCCGGCCACGGACAGGCCGCAGGTGACAACGCCTATGACCACCGCGGGATACCATACGCGCACGCTCATTATGGCAAAGCTTACGCCCACGACAAAAGCGTCCATGCTTGTGGCAAGGGACAGCATTATCAAGCTGGCGCCGCGGGTGGGGTCTCGCACAATCGGCGCAGGTCCGTCATTACCGCGCAATGCGTTCGTCACGGCCCGCGCCCCGATGAATGCCAGCAGGCCAAATGCAATATAATGGCTGATGTGGCTTACAAACTGGGCGGCGTAGTACCCCGACAGCCACCCCAGTATGGGCATTACCCCTTGAAACAATCCAAAATGAAAGGATAGCCGGAAAATCTGACGGGGCGTAGCGCCGCGCAGGCTGATGCTTACTCCTATGGCAACAGCCAAAGCGTCCATGGCCAGACCCACCGCTATACCAATCAAAACCGGCAATGACATTCCGTTCGTTCCTGTTCTATTCCGCAAACAAACTCATCGCTAATTCTATGCTAACAGGGCAGGCAGAACAAACAACTGCCACTATCGGCAACGGCGCCATATTATCCGGTTCTGTAAAAACCATTGCGCGATTATTCAAGCACGCCGGCATTGTCAATTATAGATTTTTGCCTTCACACGTCCATTTCTGCTATAAAAGGTATATATGCTGATCATGCGTTCACCCTATAGGTGGAAGATAAGTATATTCTGTGTCATAATACGCCCTCTCAAGGTGTAAAACGGCGAGGTTTTCGGAAACAACCACTCGAAATCGCCAGTGAATCGAAACTTGTCAGGAAATACAGGAGACCATAAAATGGCAGCAAAAGTTGATCCAGAAAAATGTACCGGATGCGGCGCGTGCGTGGACGAATGTCCGACGGACGCCATCGAAATGAAAGATGAGAAAGCCGTGGTGAACGAGGATGAATGTGTGGATTGCGGCGCATGTGTGGATGTTTGCCCAAGCGAGGCAATCACCCTCGACTAACCCTCCGGACATAAGGACATTGCGGCGGCATATCCCCAAAGAAAGGGATGTGCCGCCGTTTTTGTCTTCTGTTCATACATTTTTCCACAAACGCAGATAGGCGCGGGCGACCTTCAGGTCTTCCAGCGCTTCCCGGGCGTCGCACATGGGCGGACGCTCACCGCGCACGGCGGCGATGAAATTTTCCGCCTGACGGCGCATGGCATGCGTCCATGGCAGATGGGGCGACATGACTTCAGGGGTGACGCCGTTGCCGGGGTCCCGCAAAATTTCCACCCGTCCTGGACGGTTTACGGCAACCGGCGCAGGCAGCTCCAGTTTCACGTAACCCCGCTCAAAAGCGACCAAGGCGGATTCCTGCCAGTCAACGGTGGTCTGGTAGGGGGTCATTTCGATGACGGCGGCGACGCCGCCCGAACTCTGCGCCGCCAGCAATACGCCGGACGGGTCGGCATAGGTCACCTCATACGATTCGCCCAGCAAATGGCGAAGCAAATTCACCTGGTGGATATAGTAGTTCACAAAACTGACATATCCGGCGTAGCCCTTGGCGTCCATATCCGAGGGAACGGGTTCCGTTTCCAAATCTTTACGCGAATCGCCCGCATCCACATAATCCCAGAAACCGCCCGCAATCCAATCTCCCGCGGGCATGAGGATGCGCACGTAGCGCATTGCGCCGATCTCGCCGCTCTCGCGAAACTTCCGAATCGCATCGCAGGCGTATATGGTGGCGGGGTCGCTGCGCTTGTGGTAACCCACCATAACCCATGTTCCGGAGTTTTCAATGGCCTCCAGCAATTTCTCGCCCGACTCGAGCGACCCGGCCAGCGGCTTTTCGATAAAGATAGGCTTTCGGTGGCAAAGCAGTTCCGGCAGAAGCGCAGCATGGCGTTGGAAGGGCTGTGAACACACCAACGCATCAGGACGCTCTCTGGCAATCATTTCATGGGCGTCGTCATACACCGCGGGCACGCCGTATTTCGCCGCCACCTTCGCGGCGGTGTTACGGCGCAGTTCCGCAATGGCGACAACGTCGCAGTCGGGGAGCGCCGCGTAATTGCGCAGATGCGCGCATTGCCCCATGCCGCCCACGCCCACAAAACCGATGCGCACAGGCGCCGTCTCTGTCATGCTTTTTCCTTTCATCAGTAATTCAATAAAACGATTTCGGCGCGGGCGCTTGGAA
>DSBB01000362.1 GCA_011046175.1 Candidatus Hydrogenedentota bacterium
CGAGATTCCGCTCGAACAGGTGCGGCAGTGGGACGCGGGCACGCATTTCGGCGCGGCATACGCGGGCGAGAAGGTCCCGACGCTGGATGAGGTCTTCGCGCGGATGAAGGGCCGACCGGAACGGCAGGCCTATCTGGACCTGAAGGATGTTGACCTGGATGCGCTGCTGGCGAAAATCCGGGACTACGGGCTGGAGCAGCAGGTGATCTTCGTCCATGGCGACCCGGAGATGTGTGGCAAACTACAGGCGCTCTATGCCGGCGCGCGCACCATGACGTGGATCAGCGGCGCGCCTGCGGCCATCCGCGCGAGGTACGAAGAACTCGCGCGCGGCGGCTTCGCGGGGATCAGCCAACTCCAGTTTCATCTGCGCGCGCGGCGCGCACAGCCGCCGTTTGAGTATGTGCTCGACGACGATTTTCTCCGCGAAGCGGTGCGGGCGACGCGCGCGGCGGGCGTGGAACTGCAACTGCGCCCGTTCCAGTTCGACGCGGCTTCATTGCGGCGGCTGATGGACCTCGGCGTCCGCTGGTACGTCACCGACGAACCCCGCGCCTTCGCCGACGCGGTTGAGGGGGCGCGGCGGCTGGACGCCGCGCCATGATGAGCCGATGTCCCCACAGTGAACCCTTCGAGTTCGGCGGGCGGGCGTTCACCGCCGCCGAGATCATTGCGGCGCTCGCGCCCGTGCTGCTGGAGGAACGCCGCCGCCGCATTGACGCGGTCATCGCGGAACGCACGTACAGCGTCGCGCCGGTGCTGGAGGGGCTCTACGATCTGGGCAACGTCAGCGCGGTGCTGCGCAGCGCCGAGGCGCTCGGCTTTCAGGCGGTGCACATTGTGGATTCCTCGCCGGTTATTGGTTTTGCCGGGCAAGCGGTCTGGGCCACTGCCGTAAGATGTTCAGGCGAACACGAAATATTCACTCATTGCAGCGTTTATCTTTCTTGATCCGCGTCATTGCGATCAGAACACAGCCCGCCCCAAGGAACAGGGCCGCTGAAATTGCCTGGGAAAGGGTAAGTCCAAGATACACGTGGGGCGAATCGCCCCGAAAGAATTCCGTAACGAATCGGAAAAGTCCATAGCCACAAAGAAAGAGCAAGAAGACTTGACCATCGTATTGCTTCCGAGGCAATGCCAAGAGGCATATAAAGAAAAGAACAAGTTTAAGAAGAGCGTTGTATATCTGCACCGGGTGAAGGGGAATAGTCGAGGTACTATCCGACGCAATCATTCCCTGGAAGTAATGGCTAAGAACAACAGGAGTCAGTTTCATTGGAAAAGACACCGCCCACGCGACATTGGTTGGCCTTCCCCAGCAGCAACCACTCAGGAAACAGCCGACACGGGTGATGGAAATCCCCAGCGCTAAAGGTGCCGCGAGCAAATCGAGGCCGCCCAGCACGCGCGTTCTGCCCACTCGGAAATAGGCGATGGCCGCAACCAGCCCACCCAAGAAACCGCCGTAGAACACCCAGCCACCTTCCCAAAAAGCAAAAGCCTGCCAAATATTCTCTAGTTTATCATATTGCAAAATCCAGAATGAACGAGCACCAACGAGGGAACAAATAAAAACCGGCACAACAATAAAGGGACTAATTCTGATATCTGGATCATAGATATTGCGCAAGAAAACAAGCACAAGCAATCCAGATAAAAAAGCAAAACTCAAAAAAATCACATAAGTTGAGAGCGAAAAACTATCCGCAATTATTATATAAGGGGTCATCTTTCCCTGTCTGTCAGGCGGATATGTTGGATGCTGGGATTGACTACATGAAACCAATGCAAGGACGAGGGCTAGGGAATAGCACGGTCGAGTTTCGGAGAACCCGGTCTTTTAATGTAGTATCGAATCTTACTCGTTTGCCAATAATTATTCACTGCATCAAGACCTGTTTCGTGGACACATCCTGTCATTCCCTGCTTTCCCCTATATTCATACATAACGATATAATCTTTATTTGCAGACGTTTCAATAGTACCTTTGCACGAAGGAAAGGAAATGGGGCCAATATATTTCCTTACAACAAAACTAGCATGTACATGCGAGGCAGGGGTACCAGCCATGTGTGACGCCACTTCAGCCTCTTCGATGCTGTATTTTCGAATTAGGTCTCCCTCATTTATCAGAGTTTCCCATCCGAGGGAAGTTATAACACAATTATACACACCATCACCATACGCATAAGCGAAGCAGTTGTACTTAATGCTTGCATCACCCACGTGATCGGTCTCATTGAAAGAGGAACCTTGGTGCATATAGCGATGCTTGTCTTTTCTCTGGTCGCTTGTGAAATTCGTCGTCTCTATTTGGGTTCGTAAATCTTTGACCCGCAAATTCTGCCAGGCTTGAACGACAACGTCAGTGCTTGTTTTTAGGCCATAATAAGGCTGGTAGTAAATGCGAACAAGATAGTTTGTATTGGTCTCGTCGCGAAGTACATCATCGAACTCCCTTTCGTCCTTTTCGTGAAGAACTACATCAACGTATGTTGCTTCCCACGCCAGCGCAAGGGGGCTCCATGATAGCACCGAAGCAATCATCACTGTTTTTGCTAAATTTCGCATGACAATCATTCCTCTAGGTTGTGTTTTGAATCGCATATTACACGGGCCAGCGAACGTATCTCGTCTTCGATCAGGGACCCTGACTCGAGTGCTTGAGGTTGCATATGGCGACCGAGGGAGTGCGCCAAATACCAACTGAGTTCGTCCAGTCGCTCCGGGTTTGACAAGGCTTCGAGTGCTTGATCAGGCTCGAATCTATCGTCCTCCACCAATTCTTGGATCTCAGCCTGTGTGAGCGCGCGCAGGTATTCGCGATATTGCCGGTAGGCTTCAAGTGCGTCGCCCTGTTCTGGGGTAAATGCTGCATCGTCGTATTCTTGATCGGCGAGTCCGGAAAGAATTTGGGCAATACTATAGGTCAGTAGTGTGGTCGTCATAGATCTAAGAGATAAAGGAGCGTCCGCTGCCCCCTGCCATGTTTCCAGAATATCCGCCTGATGTGCGGTTTCAATCCGATCAAGCATGGCGACGAGAAGTTCAAGGTGCTCGACGGAGGCGGGATAAGCAGCCAGAAGCATGGGCAAGGCATTGCCGCTCCACGGATTCATGACAGTTGGCATCGGCGGTTCGCCGATCGGCTGTATGAGCGTTAATTCAAAGAGAAATGAATTGATGGCATTGAGAAGTTCCGCGTATACGACAGTTACTTCCTCGTTGGAACCATACTGGATAATATCCAGAAGTCTGGCGATGCGGGGGTCTGCGGCAAGTTCTTCACTTAACCTGCCGGCATTCCAATCAGGCGCCGCCAATCTGCCACACCAGGATGGCGAGAAAAGTGGGGAAAGGTTATGGGTAAGCAGATTGCGGACCGATTCCTCAAGCGTTTCACGCGCCACTTCGTCGCGAATGGCCTGCCGTTCCTCCTCCATCTTTTGCGCAATGGCTGGATCAACGACGTCAAATCCGGGAAACCGGAATGGGGTGGCGGCGCCTTTCTGCTGTTTCGGTGCTGATGCGGCATCGTCGGAAGAGTAAGCAGGGGGCGGACCAGACAGCGCTTCGCCATGCGGAGCGGCCATGCC
>DSBB01000454.1 GCA_011046175.1 Candidatus Hydrogenedentota bacterium
CATGTTGGGCGACGCCATACGCCAAAACAAACAGCAGCCCCATGACGACGGCGGTTTTTCGCCTTCCCCCGCGCCATGCGCACAGGCACCGGTAAACGCCGTACGCGCCTATGACCGCCATCAGCCCGACGATGGGATGCCGCGCGCGGGCATTTACGAAGAACGGCAGAAAGGAGACATAGTAGGAAAGAAGCAGCCCATACAGCAATAACAGCATATCGCCTGCCGACACAAAGTAACCGCCTCCCGAACGACGGTCTTCCCGCAAGCCCGGCGAAACGGCGCGCAATCTGCCGCGCGTCCAATCTGTGAGCATCACGAGCGCGCCGACCAGAAACAAGGCAAACAAATAGGGGAAACCCGGGAGGTATTTCAACGGCGCGTAATGCGCCTTTTCGTAATGAACCACCTTGTTTTCGGTGATTTCCCAGGGAGACCAAAAGAGCGCGGCCTTCTTGATTGTCAGGCGCAACGTCGCCAATTTGTTTTCACGCATCCAATGCAGCGCTTTTTGCGCAAAGATTCTTGACGCTTCCGAATGGGTCAAATTCTCATTGCCCACCTCGCGTCCCAAACCGCGCACAATGTTCGCGTATTCCCACACGGAAAACTGGCCGGTTCCTTCCAGCTCCTGGAGATAGGGCGTCCATGACGTGACGCCGTCCGAATGCTCGCTGTTGCCAATGAGGAGGTTTTCGCCGAAGTAGGTGGATATGGGCACAAATTCGCCGGACACGATGTAGTTGCGCGCCGTCACAGGCGCGATAACCAAGGCGGTTATTCCGGCCAGCGACGCCCACGCCCGCCATGTTCTGGTCAGCCGCCCGGTCCGACACTCCAACAACAACATCCACGCCGCCATAAGGGGGCCATACAGCAGGATGTTCGGGCGCATCAGCGCATAACATCCCATAATTACGCCCGCGAGCGCGGCCCAGCGCGCAGCGCGTGTGACGCCCCACGCACGCAGTGTCAAGAGCAGACAGGGCAGAAGAAATACAAACACGGCGGGATCATTCACTTCGCCTTCGTAATAGATAAATCCCCAATAGGTTGCCATGAGCGCCGCCGTGATAAGCGCCGCGCCGCCGCCGAAAAGCACACGCGCCAACCGCGCCGTTAACAGGATGGAGAAGAGGCCCAATGCCACATTCAACAGGCGCGGCGCGAGATAGCTGCCGTTGGTGAAGAAATAGATGACGGCCAGCAGGTAGGCGTAGCCCGGCGGACGGTAGTACGGCGTAGTCGGGATTTCAGGATCGGAACGCCATTCCGGCAACGTCCAATCGCCGGAAAGCATTGCCCGCGCTTGATAGTCCTGCACCGACATGTCTTGGCGCAACGACGCGAAATCCGGCGCGTGAACCAGCTCGCTCAAATACCACAGACGCAGGAGAAACGCGACGAGAAGAATGACCCCCATGGCCCAGGCGTATCGTGTCCGGCTCTTCGTGTCCATAGTTCCTTTTTACGCCTGTCGGGTTAGCACGAAATACGCCAGCGCCGTCATGGATTCCTTGCAGGGCGACTCCGGCAACAACGCCAATGCTTCAAGCGCCCGGTTGATGTACTGCTCCGCCCGGCGGAGGGTCTCCTTGTCCACCTCAAGTTGTTGAATGGCGCCCCGTATCCACCGTTGCTCCTCTTCCGCAAGCGTGTTGCCGCGCATGGCGGCCAATTGTTCCCGGTCGGCGCGCGTCATGGCGTGCGTCAACAGATACAGCGGCAGCGTATGTTTGTTTTCCGTAACGTCTCCGCAGGCGGGCTTGCCCAGCGTGGCCGCGTCTTGTGTGAGATCAAGCAAATCATCCACCAACTGGAACGCAATGCCCAGATTGTGTCCAAAGTCGCCCAGGGTCTGCGTCTGTTCCGGTTTGAAGTAAAGCGCGGGCGCGCTGCAAGCCGCCGCAAACAAACTTGCCGTCTTGCTTTCCGCCAGCGCGATGCAATCCGCTTCGTCCGCCTCTTCCGGGGATTGCCCAAAATGACGCAACTCCCCCTCCGCCATGCGGCGCATCGCGCCAAGCGCCGCCGCGATGAGCGCGCCGGAATCATATTCGACAAGCAGTTCCAAGGCGCGCGCCACCAGATAATCGCCGCCCAGGATGGCCGCATGATCGTCCCAAAGCGCGTTCAACGAATTCTGACCGCGACGCAGCGTAGCGTGGTCCACAACATCGTCGTGAGTCAACGACGCAATGTGTATGAGTTCATAGGACGCGGCAAGACGCGCGCAGCGTTTTAGGTCGGGTTCGCCCAACGCGCCGGCGGCGAGCAGACACAACGCGGGACGCAGCAGCTTGCCTTCGGCCTGCCGCGCGGTTGTGTCGGCGTTGACCGTGGATGTCAGCGCCAGTGTTTCGCGCCATACGTTGTGTACGACCTCGCGCGCGTCGTCTATGACCGTGCCTATGGGCGCGTATATCTGTGTTAAGGAGTAGTTGGTTTGCACAAACGGGATTGTATCACAGCAACCGGAATCTTGCCAAAAGGCTTGTTGCATTCAGGGGAAAGAAACGCAGATTTCGCGCGATAAGCGCGCGATATGGTATCATCCCGCACCGTAGCGACAACCCCCTGTTTTTCGGAGAGTTACCATGAAATCACTGCATCTCATTTGTAATGCCCATATCGATCCCTACTGGATGTGGGAGTGGGAGGAGGGCGCCGCGGAGGCGCTGTCCACGTTCCGCACCGCGGCGGATTTCTGCGAAGAATACGATGGCTTTATTTTCAACCATAACGAGGTTATTTTGTACAAATGGATCGAGGCGTTCGAGCCTGCCTTGTTTAAACGCATCCAGCGGTTGGTGGCCGCGGGCAGATGGCACATCATGGGAGGGTGGTACTTGCAGCCGGATTGCAATATGCCCAGCGGCGAATCCTTTGTGCGGCAAATTCTCACGGGAAGGCGTTATTTTCAGGAGAAGTTCGGCGCGCAGCCGAGCACCGCAGTCAATTTTGATCCTTTTGGACACACGCGCGGACTCGTGCAAATTCTCGCGAAGGCGGGCTATGACTCCTACCTGCATTGCCGTCCGGACAATAACGATTGCCCGCTGCCGGACGCGGATTACGTCTGGGTGGGTTATGACGGGTCCGAGGTGGCGGGACATCGTACGCTGGTATGGTACGGTACGCCGGCGCGCGGCATGATCCGTGGCGCGCTGGAGCAATATATGAAAACGCACGGCGACCGCGAAGTGGGTCTGGTAACGTGGGGTATCGGCAATCACGGCGGCGGCCCGTCGCGCGAGGACCTCGAGGACTTGGCCGTCGTGATGCGTGAAACCGACGCCTTCCCCATTGTCCATTCCACGCCGGAATCGTATTTTGCGGAACTGCGCGACAGAAATGTGACGCGCCCCCGCGTCGAGCGCGACATCAACCCGTGGGCGGTCGGTTGTTATACGTCGCAGGTGCGCCTCAAGCAAAAACACCGGCTGTTGGAAAACGAATTGTACGCCGTCGAGAAGATGTGCGCCCACGCCGCGCTGCTGGGATTGTTGGAATACCCCCGGGATGCGCTCCACGACGCATTGTGCGATTTGATGGTGGCGGAGTTTCACGATATTCTGCCCGGCTCGTCCGTGCAG
>DSBB01000447.1 GCA_011046175.1 Candidatus Hydrogenedentota bacterium
CCGTAGAATACTACCATGCGCAACATGGCGCCTATCCTGAAACGCTTGACCAAATCGCGCCTATCCTCGGCGGCGCGTCGCCAATAGACCCGTACACCGGCCAGCCCTTTGTCTACGAGCTGCGACGTGACGGATTCACCCTGTACAGCGCCAGAGGAAGCGTGGTTGCGCAGAATCCCGCGCGCCCGCTTCCCGGCACAGACGCACAAGGCAACATCGTCTGGCGTTATGCGGGGGAGTAGGAGAAACTATCTGTATCGCGATTCGGAATCGCTATATGTTAGAATCCATGTATGGATACCTTGCCAAGTGTATACATAGAAACTACGATTCCCAGCCTATTGACGGCTCGTCCATCAAAGGATGCCGTCGTGGCAGGCCAACAGGAAATTACAAGAAGGTGGTGGTCCTATCAAGAAAACCGCTATCGCCTTTTTGTCTCTGAACTCGTTATTGAAGAAGCGATGAAAGGCGACGCAGATGCTGCACAAAAACGCACCGAAGCAATTGCCGGACTGCCTCTTCTTGAAGTTGATGATGATATTGTATTCCTCACAAACGCCCTATTGGAAAGCGGCATTATACCATCCAAGGCGGCAGTGGACGCGGCGCACATCGCAGTCGGATGCAGATACGCCATTGATTATTTGCTAACTTGGAACTGTAAGCACATCGCAAATGCAGAGATCATTCGCGGGCTTAGTTTTGTTGTATCAGAAGCCGGTTACAACCTTCCGGTAATCTGCACACCCTTGGAACTAATGGGAGGCTATGATGACGATTGAAAATCCCATAATCGCAGAAGTAAGAAAAGCGCGAAGCGAACTCTTGGACGCTGTCAATGGCAATATTGAAGCCTTGCTCCGAGACATGATGAAACGACAGCATGAAAGCGGAAGACAGGTTGTGAAACTACCCACAGAAAAGACACAACAAGATTCTCTACGCAACCCCTATGCGCCACGTCTATAGATATTGAATGCCAACGTCAGCCAAGAGGTAAAAAGCACTCCGTTCATAAAAAAGCAACGACTGGACGCGCTGTCATTCCCGCGAAAACAGCGCCCCCGTTCTGCTTTGCAGATTGTGGCTTGTTGAAAGACGCCGCTACAGGTGCATAGAGATATAGATGATATGTTGCCAAAAATTCACTTGGAATGCGCGACGATTTCAATGCTGCAAGCGATTACGATTTTCTGGTTAGTTTTGAGGAAGGGGTACAGCTGGATATTGACGGATTGCTGGATATGAAGGCGGAGTTGGAGCAGCAGTTGGGACGGCCTGTTGATCTTGTGGAAAAGGAAGCGTTGAGAAATCCTTGGCGCAAACACGAAATCCTCGCCAATAGAGAAATCATCTATGCCGCCTGACAGCAAAGATATGGCACGTTTATGGGACATGCTTGATGCAGCGCGTACAGTTGTTGCGTTTACAAATAGTCTTCGCTTTGAGGACTTTGTAAACGACCGCAAGACGCGCAACGCTGTAGAGCGAAATCCTGAAATTATCGGGGAAGCGGCACGAAACGTTTCTGATGCAACACGCGAGTGGCTCAACGTCGTACCGTGGCGCTCCATTATCGGTTTGAGAAATGTTCTTGCTCATGAATATGGCGACATCCGGCAGGAAATTATCTGGGCTGTCATTCAGGACAAAATAACGCCTTTGATTCAGCAGTTAGAATCTGCCGGGGCGGACGCCCCGCCCTCGGCGGCACATTGCCAATTGACCCCTATACCGGCCAGTCCTTTATCTACGAGTCGCGCCGCGACGGTTTCACCCTGTACAGCGCGCGCGGCAACATTGTGGACCAAGACCCCAACCAACTAACACGCGGAACCGACAGTCAGGGCAATATCGTCTGGCGTTACACGGGGGATTGAACGGAAAGACCCGTCCTCTACACTCTCGGATATGTCCGACATATCCGACATGTCTCTTTCAAGACACGGATGCCTGCATTGAGCACTCTTCGCCGTCGTGCCGGCATCATTTGTGCAGGCGCGCATTCACAGGGTATACTTCTGTCAATGTCAGTTACGGCAAAGGCGAACACGCCGACTCGCTAAATAAAGGTGAACAGCCATGCAAGCCATAAGACAAACGATGCGCGCGCCGGAGAACCGAGAACTTCGGATACATCTTCCTGATGAAATTGCTCCGAATGCCGCCATTGAGATAATTGTTATGTATGATGAAACGCAGAATACCCGCGCGGATAAAATAAATGGGCTTAAGGCGGCTATGAACGACGAACTATTCAAACATGATTTGAAAGAAATCGCCTCTGATTTCGCTTCAGTTGACATGGAAGGTTGGAACGCTTAACAGTGGACTTCCGATGGACAATTTTTAGCGCTGATCTCAATCCTGTGGTCGGGTCTGAGCAGGGAAAGACTAGGCCGGTTCTCGTTGTCAGTCAGGAAGATATCAATCAGATTTTGCCGGTAGTAAATGTGCTTCCGATTACATCGCGCAAAGAGGGGCGAAGAATATACGCAAACGAGGTGTCGCTGCCGCCAAATGTGACAGGGCTTCGCAACGAATCCATTGTTTTGTGTTATCAAATACGAACTTTGGACAAATCGCGTTTGCGGGGATATATTGGAAGAATAGAAGATGAAGCGTTGCAAGAAAATATACTCGCTGCAATGCGTTTTCAACTTGGGCTGTAATAGCGTAGGCGCTCCGGTTTATGTCATCAACGGCCTATATATAGCACTGGGATAAAAAATCAGCATTATTTCTGCCGCCGCGCCTTACTTCCACCACTTGACGTACTGAGTCACCGCCGTCGTATCGTCGAAGTCAACCGAAAATTTGAAGGGGCCGGGGATTTTGGCGCATTTCACGAGGATGCTGTTTTTGCCCTGACGTAGTGTGACCGGTGCGGTATCCGTTTCGAATTGATCGTGCGGCACTTGCCGGCGCGTCTCAAAAACAACCGCGCCGTTCACCCAAATCCTTGTGGCGTTCATGAATCCGACGCGCATCTCCGTTTCGATGCGTTTTTCACTGTTGATTTCGGCGTAGGCGTAGGCCACGGCGCGATCAAACTTGGGATACCACTGGAATACCGGCTCAAAAGCGGCCTGCAAATCCACCAGATGATTGTTCCGTGTGCAGGAGTACCAGCGTCGCCATCGGGCAGGCTGGTACCAGCCTTGATAGACGGCGTCGAAATCAATTGTTTTTTCCGGCGGATAGGCCGTGTCGAAACCGCCGCAGTTTCTCCAATTCGGAAATTCGCCCAACACCATCCAACGCCGTACGTGCTGACTACGCTGCGCCCGCAACCATTCCACCGCCTTCTGATCAGGCGGCAGTGGCGTTGTCGGCGGCACACTGCGACGTCCGAAATGATTTAACAGATTAACGAACAACCGGTCGGCAACGGGGTCTTCGCCGAGATGTTCGAGGATGCGCAGATGGGTGAATACAATGCGTCCTGAACCGTAACGCTGAATCAGAATGTCGCTGCCCCACCACGCGGAGTTCTGGGGACAGTATGTGCTCGAGCTGTCCGGCGGGCGCGGAGAAGCATAACTGCGTATACTGTCCCCGGAACTCTCAGAACTCTCCACCATGTAATTGC
>DSBB01000400.1 GCA_011046175.1 Candidatus Hydrogenedentota bacterium
CCCGCCGCGCCCCACACGGCCAGCGTGAACAGATGCATCAAGGGAGAATTGCCGCCCGCGCCCGCCTTGACATAGTCAAAAAACTCTGAAACGCCGCGCGATTCGCCGCCCATCCACGGCGCAATAACACCACTCGCCATACCATAGGACCCCCAAATAACCGCAATGGCGAAAACAAGGAGGGTCGCGTAAATGGTCATCCGCGCGGTGAGAGGACGTGTTTGTATTTCCATTCGTTTGTACAACGCCCATGCTTCCGTCGCCGTCAAATCAACGAGATGCCAAAACAGTTTCGCGCCCACGCCAAACAGCAACACCGCCGGAAAGATGCGCGACAACACAGCCCATCCGGTCAGCACGCCCGCCCAACCGAAACGTTCCTTCTTGATAAGACACGCCGCTCCCACAAGGCACATCGCCCAGTCGGTGCGCAGATAAGCGCCCTTCATGTGCCACCATTTCATCATATAATTTGTGCCCAGCAGTATAATCATCAGGAACGCGGTGCGCCACCCAAACGCCCACGCCGCCATGAGGAAGGCAACGAGGATCAATAAAGGATCGAGCAGCGCCAGGAACATCATGCCCTTGTCGCTGTCTGTCGAGATGCGATTGCTGAACACGGTTCCCACCACCATGCTCCACACCGGTGTTCCGTTGTACCCCTTGTCCTTCAAGATGCCGTTCCAGCGGTATTGCACCAGGTTCTTCTTAAAATACAGAATGTCTTTCTTGAACTCTTCCCAACGTTTCTCCGAAAACATCGCCCGGTACTTGTCAGCGTTGTCCAGAACCGTTTTGTGGTTGATATGACGGCCCGTGGCCAGATCACGGATTGTGCCGGATTTATCCCGCCATTTCATGCCCGTGTCCTTGTCTGCAACAAGGGACGCCGCGTACATGTTGGTGTAGCCTACTTCACGGGCGTATTTGGTGCCTATGTAGTAATGGTAAAACTCGTAGGCATTGATATAGCTCTCGAATCGGTAATAATCGGTGGCGCGGTAATTCTCGACCGCCAAAATGGCGATAGCCAGCAACGGGGCCATAAGAAATCCCCGCGCCATTCTGAAGTATTTCTCATTCAGCCGGTTCGCAGATAATGCGCGACGCAGCAGAACAAACAACACAAGAATTGCTATCGTCGCTGTCGGAAGGATATATTGCAGGTCGTGATTCAGCGAAATATGCCGCAAAAACTGTAACATACTCATCTCCTCGGGACACATGCCCCTATATGTCAAAATACTTTGGAGTTGGGCAGAAGGCGATATTTGAGTTTAATACTGTACGCTCCAGACCCTGTTGAAAGCAAAAAGGACGGCTCGCCTTTTTGAAAGGCCATACCATATCATCTACCATATAGGGATGAAACAGGTTGCCACCCTGTTGACTATGTATTTCAGTATTTGTTTGACAGGGCTGCTTTATGGAGGATAGTTGGAATGGGCCATGCCGTAAATCCGGAACGCGAACATCACCTGTTGCGCAAGCGACTGGACCGCATGGTTACGGGCGCGCCCGATTCCCCTCAAATTATTCAGATACTGTCGTTGCTCTTCTCGCCGGAGGACGCGCGGCTTGCCCGTTACCTGCCCGCGCGTCCCGCGCCGCTTGAAGACATTGTTCGCAGAATAGGCCTCCCCGCCGATGAATTGGATGCGCGGCTTACCGATATGGCGCATCGCGGTCTCGTGTTGGATTTTACTGTTGGTGAAAAACGCTATTTCATGTTGCCGCCCGTGGTTACCGGTCTGTTCGAGTTTGTATTCATGCGGCAACGGGACAACCTGCCGCAGCAGGAACTCGCCCGCCTTTTTGACGCATACATGTATCAGGACGACCGATATGCCCGCAGCCTGTTCGCAGGACAGACACAGATTGGCCGCGCACTGGTTCATGAAGAGGCGCTGGCCGATTATGACCATAACGAAGTCCTCGACTGGGAGCGGGCGACACAGGTTATCGAGCGAGCCGCAGTCATTGGCGTGTCCTTATGCGCGTGTCGGCATACGAAACTGCATCAGAACAAGGCGTGCGACGCGCCCTTGGAAACGTGCTTTTCTTTCAATCAGACTGCGGACGCATTAACACGAAACGGCATCGCGCGAAAAATTGACGCGGCGGGCGCGCTGGAGATATTGTCACAAAGCAAGCAGGCCGGCCTCGCCCAAATAGGCGACAACGTACAGCGTGAC
Organism: Candidatus Hydrogenedentota bacterium; assembly: GCA_011046175.1. GTDB lineage: Bacteria > Hydrogenedentota > Hydrogenedentia > Hydrogenedentales > CAITNO01 > SLFT01. The sequence goes on from DSBB01000400.1 coordinate 2,199, forward strand.
ATGATCTATATGTGCAACTGCTGCGGCTGCTGCTGCACTTTTTTCAATGCCATGCGCCTATTCGACATGCCCAAAGCAGTCATGTCTTCAAACTGGGTTATGCAGGTGGATACAAAACGTTGCCGCGGCTGCAACAAATGCATCGCCGCGTGTCCCGTCTCGGCGATTGCGCTGACAGACAACAAAGAAACAACGGACGGCACGCAATACGCTGTCTGTGACGCTGAACTATGCCTCGGCTGCGGGGTGTGCCACTGCGTGTGCCGGTTTGACGCCATCCGCATGGCGCGACGCGAAAAACGGGTGGTGACGCCTGAAACCACCTTTGACCGCGTGGCGCTTATGGCGCTGGAACGTGGTAAACTGGTTGACCTGATATTTGACGAGCCGGCGAATCTTGGGTACAGGGCTGTCGGACGCTTGTTAAGTCTGCTGGAGAAAACCCCGCCCGCAAAGGCGCTGTTGGCCATAAAGCCTTTGCGTTCTGCGTTCCTGAACGCTTTTGTCAGGAAAGCAAAGAACATGTCGCCTGTTTTTTAACCAAGGAGAAAACCGCCTATGGACACGCAATCTGTCCGCCCGCTCTTCAAACAATATCCCGGACTACGGCACACCCTGCCTCATCTGGCGCTGGGCGCACTGCCCACGCCGGTCGAGCGGCTCGACAAGATGGAGGAAACACTGAACGCTTGCGATACGGAACTGCACATCAAGCGCGATGATTTGAGCGGCAATCCCTATGGCGGCAACAAAGTGCGGAAACTTGAGTTCCTGCTGGCCCACGCCGTAGCGCACGGGTACAAAGAGGTGTTGACCTTTGGCGCGGCGGGTTCGAACCACGCCCTCGCCACGGCACTGTACGCAAAGCCGCTCGGTTTGCGCTGCATCTCCATGCTCGTGCCCCAGCCCAACTCACACGGCCTGCGAAAGAATCTGTTGCTGTCTCTTCACGCGGGCGCGGAACTGCATTACGCCCCCGGCATGGTACCCACGGCCTTCGCGACCATCAAGCAATTGTGCGTTCACAAAATCCGCGCGGGCAAACTCCCCTATATGATCCCGCCGGGCGGTTCATCACCATTGGGACTAATCGGATTCGTCAACGCCGCGCTGGAACTGCGCGACCAGATCGAAGCGGGAATGCTGCCCGAGCCGGATTCTATTTACGCTGCGTCGGGAACCATGGGCACGGTGGTTGGGTTGCTGCTCGGACTGCAGGCGGCGGGTCTGCCAACGCAGGTGGTGGCGGTGCGCGTAACGGCGGCGCAATTTACCTCCATGAAAAAGGCGGAGCGCCTATTTCGCGACGCAAACGCGCTACTTCACAAAGCCGATTCCGCTTTCCCCTTGTTTCCCTTTCCACACACTGATTTCATATTGGAACATGACTTC
>DSBB01000475.1 GCA_011046175.1 Candidatus Hydrogenedentota bacterium
ATCGCTACCGGAAGCTGCTGGTACGATACGAGAAACGTGCCGACAGCTATGAAGGTTTACTGGAGATCGCATGTGCACTCACCGTGTTTCGCCAGTGTATCATTATTTACGGATAAGCTCTTAATATCCCCGATCTGCACGCAGTCGGTGTGTTTCTTGAAACTGTTCCATGCACACAGATATGTCGCGAGCGTTTTTTGCGCTAATCTTGCCTTCTTGGTCTGCTCGAAGAATTTCCAGATTTTTTCGATTGGCTGCTTCAGGAGGGGGTCTGTCGTCTTGGGCGTTCCGTCGGGATTGATTTTTCGTGATGCCTTCTTGACTATAAACGATGGTGTTTGCCCAGGCTTCAATCGCTGCATTTCGAGTTCCAGGGCTTTTTTGCGCAGGAGGGCTTCTTGTTCTTGGCCTGCCGGAAACGCTTCGTAGAACCTGTTTCCCTGATATCGGATTTGAACAACAAATTGGTCAGTTTTTTTGTTGCGAAAGAACGAGACTCCGGTTCTCGGCTTCATGGCCTTATCCCTCGATCAATTGGCTACAGCACCTGTTTTGTCGTACACAAAGCACCTTCCAAGGGTTCAAATAATCCCATAGAATTGACTATAAAACGACTATATCAAAAAACAAATACCAGCAAGAATTCTTTGCAACTTGCTGGTAACTAAGGATTTACAAATTCAACTGGATCTGCTTACAAGTCAGCTGCTCTACCGACTGAGCTACGCCAGCGGCACCTTTAACTCTTTTGCTTTCAAACAATTTCTAATATTGCTATACACCAAGAACCATTATTTTCCCGTCTGACTTAGTGTCTCAATATATTTCAGACGGCCATAGTCACATGAAAACAACGGATTTACCTCTGGAATTCGTAACGATACTTTGGGGTTTGTGAGGATTAACGGCAGCATAGCATACGGCGAATAATGAATTCAACAAAACGCCGAGCAACGCATTGGCGAAGTGAACCGTTCCGCCATCGTGTCATACATCATCTATATCTATGTGCTATTTGCGAGGAGCATCCAAACCATAGCGATAAAGACTCGGTGCGGGAATCTCCTTGTGAACTTACAGAAACACCCGGATGTTTTATCCGAGATGATTGGACAGACGCGGGGGCGATTTCTGGGAAAGGCGCGTTTGTGGCGGTTTTTCAGTCGCATTCTCCTAGCTTTCTGGGGATTCGTATCTTGTTCTGCGCCGAAACGTGTTGTCATCGAGGGACTTCGTGCATTTCGCAAATGCCTGGGGCGCTCCTCTGCGGAAAATGAAAAAGGTTGACAACAGGCAAGCGGTATGCTAGCGTGTCGCGCGGAAGGGAATTTGCGCTCAACTCCGTGTGGCGTTTGTACGCCGGGGGGCGGAGTAGGCGGGTTTGGGGTGTTACGACACAGCAACAGCCTCCGGAGGCGCAGTGGCATCCGGGCAAAGGGAAGGAGTGTGTGGGACCATGCGTAACGTAAACAAGTGCGTAGTGTTATTCCTTCTCGTGGCGGTGAGCATGTCGGCGTGGGCCGAGTTGCAGAATGTCACGGTCGGCGGATCAATTCGGATTCGCGGTAATTACATTCGGAACACGTTCACAACGTTTCAGGGGGGCATGCCCGTGCCGGAGCAGCGTTGGTCGCCGGCGAGCGTGTGGAAGCGGCCCATCGGCGGGCGCGGCTTCTTCTCTCCCGTGAATAACGTGATGAGCATCTATGACTGGGATGACCGGGGCGATGACGTGGCGTTTGTGGAGCAGCGCACGCGGCTGCATGTCCGCGCCGATTTTACAGATGACGTATCGGCTTTCATTGAACTGGATTCCTACGACGTGTGGGGAGAGGATTTCCGGTTTGACTATGTGACCGGGGCGGACGCGCGCGCCCGCAGCGTGGACGATGTCGAGATTTTCCAGGCGTATGTCGAGGCGGACCAGATTTACGGCGCGCCCCTGCGCTTGCGCATCGGCCGCCAGGAACTCGCCTTCGGCAGCCAGTGGCTGGTCGGCCCGCGGGACTTCGCTTTTTTCTACACCGGCGCCTCCTTCGATGCGCTGCGCCTGACTTATTCGCATGACCAGTTCACCATTGACGCCTGGGCGAGCAAACTTGCCGAGAATTTCGCCGACATGTTTGAAAACGACATTGATTTCTACGGCATCTACGGCTCCTTCATCGGTCTTGAGGGATTCACCTTCGACGCCTACCTGCTCTACCTGCGCGATGATATTCCCATCCCCAACGCGCCCTTCGGGCTGGCCGGTTACAGCGACACCAACTTCTTCACCGTCGGTCTGCGCGGTGCGATGAACAAATGGAATTTCGACGTGGACGCCGAGGTGGCCTATCAGTTCGGCAGCGCCGACGCCATCGGGGCCACGTTCACCACCTTGCTGGCGGGCGATTCCCGCGCCCATTTCGACAACTGGGGCGCGAAACTCGATGTCGGTTACTCTTTCGACTACAAATGCAGGCCGCGCCTCTTTGCCGGATTCCGCTATTACGGCGGGGAAGACCGGCGCGACATCAGTTTTTGGGACTGGCTCAACCCCTTCCATCGGCCCAGGGCCAGCATGAATTTCAACCGGCTCTTCTCCAATGACATCGCCTGCGGATTCCTGGACCTCAACAACGACGCTTCAAACATGTGGTATGTGCGGGCCGGTTTCAACACCTTCCTCTATGAAAAGTTCCTGATCATCTTCTTCGCCACGCACTACGAGGCGGTCGAACCCTTCCGGCGTCCGCTCAGCGCGAAACTCTGGGGTAACCGCGTGCCGCTCCTGCCCGGCGCAAGTTGGATCACCAAGGAGAATCCGCGTGATCTGGGTTACGACATTGGGCTGTTTACAGAGTATCACTACAGCGAGGACCTCATCTTCGAGTTGGGTTATACGCATCTCTTTGTCGGGCCGGGGCTTGAGTACGGCACGTTCAGCCGCTGGAACGGGTTGGCCTACAACGGCGGCACCGGCAAGGACGGCGGGGATTACATCTACGCCGGCACCCGCATCAAGTTCTGACCGTTATTCACCAAGACGCGAATCAACCAACTGCGCCCCCGGTTGCCTCCGGGGGCGCAGTCTTGTCTTGGTGCACAACGCCGGCCCCCGCGTTGCGTTTCCTCCTTCTTGTCCGTGTTTGCCTGTGTTCGTCCGTGTGTTTCTTCCACAAAGAAGAGACCTGCGGGGTTTTGGAATACCTCACAGGTCTCAATTGATGTCACTTCCTCAGGCGTCCGTGGGCCGCCCAAAGGTCTCAGTGCGTCAATCGTTGATGATACCCATCAAGCGAGACACCGGCATCGGACCGGGGAAACGAACGAATTCGACGTGACCGTCCATATAAAGGACATTTGCGCCGCCCGGCACGTGGTTGAACTTACCCACATTGTTGCTGACCAGGTCCCACATGACCCAGATATCGCTTTGCGCAACGGAACTTGCCGCCGGATTGTTGATGTCCGTGATGTAGAACCGCTCAATCCCTTCCCGAATTCGGTAGGCCACCTGTTTCTGGTTGGTGAGCACGCTGTCCGTCTCGATGTCCCGAAACGCCTTTTGAATATCGCCGCTTTCGATTGCATCCAGTGTTTCAT
>DSBB01000448.1 GCA_011046175.1 Candidatus Hydrogenedentota bacterium
ATGGTGCGCTCTGTTACCACGGTTACCTTTGATGTTTTGCGAAGGTTGCAGGGGCTGTTTTGTTCCTCCAAAGAGAAGCACATCATATTGCAGGCGCATCCTGATGTGGCGCGGCGGCTGCGGGGCGAAAACAAGGACTTGCTTGACGCCATTGCGGAGCGGTTCGGCAGGGAAGTGAGCATCGAGTCTGTGTCGGATTTTCACATTCATCATGTTCACATATTACGGGCGCGCAACCGAAGTATTATTGACGAAAAAGGGGAATAACCGCAGGGACGCGCATCATTGTGATTCGGAAGCAACAAGCGTTCTGCGGACTTGAATAGCGCGGACAAGGCCCGTGTGATAGGCGATTAAGCAGGTGTACGCACCCCTTATTGAGTGGTCGGGAAGTGTCGTCAAGCCGGTAACCGCCCCGCCGCTCCTGTGATCTTCCCACAGCATGCCTCCGGATAAGGAGAGGGCTTTGACGGAACCGTTTGCAAGTCCCACAATTACGCCATCATTGTCCGGCAGTGCCGTCAACGCCGTAATATGATCAAAAGGAAGCGAACAACATTTCGAAACTTCGGGAGCGTCAGCGTCCGTCTTAAACTTGAACAGGCGCAGGGCTTCAGTAGTTGCCTGCGCTATGAATATTGATTTGTTTTCTATGCGTTCAAACAGGGATACATGGGTTGCGGGCGCGCCTAACGCTTCCTCAATGAAAAGAACAGGGACGCCGGTGTAGGCGTCATAACAGCCGATGCGCCCGGCAATGTCACTCGCGCATATAAACGCCCGATTGCTTATGCGGGAAGCGCAAATTGCCGGTTTACAGGAAGCGGGGCTGGACAAAGAATTTTCCCAGCGCAATGAGCCGTCCAAATCGTACGCGGATAAAACGCCCTCTGTGCCGTCTTTTACAGCGGTTTCGTCTTTAAGTGATGTAACGAAAAGAAATCCGGGAACCATGCTGTTGCTCGCAATATGCCGGATATGATCGTTGCGCGTGATTTCGTTGTGCATCAAGCCTGAAGGCGCGTAAATGGATATCATTTTGTTGTCCTTCAGCGCGGTCAGGAATGATGCGGCGCTTTCCGGTACGCTTACCGCGGCCATGCCGGAGAAAGTCTTTCCGGACGGGTAAACCAAAACTTTTTCCGTGCCCCGGGAATCGTGAAAGCGAAGACGGCCATAGTCATTTTGTGTGATGATGAACGGGACGCCGTCAGTGTTTGTGATAACCAACGGCGGTTGTAAATAGCGCCCCCTGGCTCGTATGCGCCAAAGTTGCCGATTGGTTGTTGCGTCAAGACAAAGCAAACCGCCCCGCGCGTCCCCTGTAATAATCATGCCCGCTTCGTTGCCTTCCTGCGGCAGCGTCTCAGGGGCGCCAAGCACCGGCCCGTCCATGCGCAACCGGAATGTTTCGGGCGGTTGCACGGGGAAAGAAAAATATCGGGTCACAGGTTCTTCGGCGGCCATCAGCAGGGTTGTTGAGAATCTGGGACGGCTTCCCAGGTAGGAAATGCCCTGAACCATGCGGCGCAACGTCATTGTTTCGCCCGGCGGAACCGCAAGCGTCATGGTCGTTGCGCCGAGAGCGTACCGTGAAGCGGTATTCAAGACCAGCGTGCCGCGAAGGGGAAGGGATAGTGGATTGTATATGCGTATTTCCATATTGGCGCGCGTGATGCCCGATATAATCGGTTCTAACAACTGCATCTCCATGCCGGCCGGCAACGCAAAGGACCGCATGGGAAGCCCCTCGAGTAGCCGTGTGCCGGGTCCGGACGGCACCGTGATTACGCCGTCCCTGGGCGTATATTCGGTTTGCTCTCCTGTTGCCAGATTTGTTGCGATAATCAATCCTGTCCGGGTCGGAACGCACAAATCCTCGCGAAGGCCGTTCCACGTCAGCAATGCGGCGCCTTTGGCATTGCGGAGTATTTCGGCGTTCATATCGGATGCGGGAAACGCGCCAAGATGAAGCGCGTCGGCGATGGACAAGCGGGGCGAAAAGTGGTCCACCGTTGCGGGAACGGGCGGACTAAAGCGCACACGGGCGCGTCCCTTTTGCCGAAGATGACTGAATTGGGCGGCCGTATCGGGCGGTATGTGCCACCAACCGCCCTCGGGAGCGGTGATTACAACATAACCGCCGCCGTACAAGGCGGCTGCATGCAATGCGCGGCGATAAACGGGAAGAGGATAATTCTCCGTGGGTATGTCCTGGTTGTACCGAACGGGTTCAAATGAAAACGCAAGGCCGCCTTGACCTTCCCAGCGTTCGTAACCCTTCGGAGACAATACGGTCTGAAAAATGCGACTGTACAGCTGTGGGCGGCGTTGATAGTTTTCAGGAGCGGCAGGTTCGCTTTCATCCACGACAACCAGGTAAATGGGTATTTTATCGGCGGCGCCAAAGGAGCACAGCATGCCGTCCAAAAAGTTGAACCAGAGGGGCGCGGCCACTTCCGGCGTTTGGGCAAGCAATAAGATTTCACCTTTCGGGCACGCGCTGGTAAAGGCGCGTATCAGCCGCTTGCCGAAACGATGCGCCGCCATGTCCAGCGTTTCGGAGGCGGCTTCAGCGGGGTGGCCGTCCCACCTGTAGTCGTAAATGGCGGCAGACGTTTGGGTGTCAATGGCAATGCCGCGCAAGCCCGTCTGATTGCAAAATGCTCCCAGAAGCCGCATTCGCTGCTCCGCGATGCGCGCCAAAAACGGATCGGTGAAATACGGCGCCTCGGGGACAATTGCGATGCGCGCGAAATTTTTGTCTATGCCGCTTGCCCGCAGACGATTCACCGCGCCTGTGAGTTCATCAGTCAGCGCATCCCAGTCCCCCGGTACGATTTGCTCAGGAGCGGTCGTTTCTGCTTCGCCATGAAGTGATTCCTTCCGGGTCGCTTCGCTCGGGAACAACGACAAGTCATCAAGAATCCCTTGGAAAATAAAACCGTGGAATCCCTTTTCACGCCATTTCTCGCGGTGATTTGCCGCCCACGTTGCGTTGATGGGAGCGTCAAGCAGCGGAACAGCCGGGGCTTTTGGTGTGCCATGCGCCATTGTCGCGGCAACAAGCGAACAGCAAATGAGTAGTCGGCGCGCTTGCTTTAATTGCATGGCCATTCCAGTGCAAGAGCAGGCATGCACATGGGGAAATGAAGCAGGTTGCTGTTTCCCGGGGGAATGTGACCCATGGCGGCTACTACTCAGCTTGTTCTGTTGCGCCTGATGTGTCGTTTGACGCGGGCTGTTCGGTCTCGTCAGGCTGTTTTGACTCGGCGCGCACTACGTTTACTGCGATGGGGCCTTTGTCGCTGGCCTGCAATTCGTACGAAACAAGTTCCCCTTCCTGCAGCGTGCGATAGCCTTCCATTACAATCGCCGAGTGATGGACAAACACGTCGGGGCCGTTTTCGCGCGCTATGAACCCATAGCCCTTTTGCGGGTTGAACCATTTTACCGTCCCGTGAAGACTGCCTTGTTCATCTGACATAACCCCCACCTCCTCTATCGTTATGGGAATTTCGACAGCGCACTTTGCCGAAGAACCCACTGCCGTATCTTACGCGTACAGCCGTGCGCCATAGAAT
>DSBB01000040.1 GCA_011046175.1 Candidatus Hydrogenedentota bacterium
AAATAAAACCGGGTGTTGTCACCTATATTCGGCATTTAGCGTAAAAGTGATGGTATAATTAATCCGGACAAGTTGAACTCGGAGAAATATCCGGGGTATGCGTCCGTGTAAATGGTATTTTTTTTGCTTCATATCAGTTTACAGGCGTCTTTATGCCGAAAACAGGGAATGTTTGTCATGAAAACAGGACATGCATTAAGCGTTTTATGCTGCTGGATGCTGTTCCTGGCGGCGACTGGGGGCGGATTGTGGGGTTGCGGCCGGAAGAGCGAGGAACAGGCCGCCGTAACCATTATAATTGACAGTGCGCCGGAACAAGGCGCGTCAGTGTTGATGTCGGGTTATGAATACGAAGCCACCCCCGTGACGATACCGAATGTTATGCCGGGCGTGTATGAGGTCATCCTGCGGCTGGAACGGTACCGGCGCACCATCGAAAAGATCACCGTCACCGACGAAAGCAGCCAGACGTTTGTGATTGATATGGCGCCGGTAACCGGCACATTGACCATACTGTCAACACCGCCGGGCGCCCCCGTGTATCTTAACGATGAACACATAGGGGAAACGCCCGTTTTGAGGCGCACATTGCAGGTGGGGGAATATACGTACAATGTGCGTCACCCTGATTATTATCCGGAAGAAAAGACGTTTGTCATGGAAGACAATTTTAATATGGAGTTCAGCCATACATTGCGGCCCATGGAGGCGGAATTGTCCGTTTTCTCCCGTCCCAGCTCCGCAAGTGTATGGCTGAACAACATACTGCAAGTGGAAAAGACGCCCGCAAAGTTTGTGTTGCGTCCGGGGCAATATTTGGTCAGCGTGCATATTTCCGGTCATCTGCAAGTGGACGAGCTTGTGGAACTGAAAGCCAACAAGCCGGAAACCGTGCAGCTGACATTGCCCAGGGGCAACGTGCCGCAGGGCATGGCGCTTGTGCCCGCCGGTGAATTTATCATGGGCACGAATGATCGCGCGCCGGATGAACGCCCCGCCCGCAAGGTTAATCTCAAGGCGTTCTATATTGACAGATTCGAGGTGACAAACCAGGCGTTCAAAGAGGTCTATTCCTCCCACAAATACACGATGGGGCAGGACAACTATCCGGCTGTGGGCGTTTCCTGGACGCAGGCGCTCAATTACTGTGAATCTTTGGGCAAACGGCTGCCCACGGAAGCGGAGTGGGAGAAGGCGGCGCGCGGCGCCGACGGCAGGGTGTATCCGTGGGGCGAATCGTTCTCTCCCGCCGTGGCCAATACCAAAGAAGCCGGCATCGGACGCGCCACCCGCGTTGGGAATTACTTTGCCAGCGCCTCGCCCTATGGTTGCATGGACATGGCGGGAAACGCGTACGAATGGACGGCGGACTGGTACGAAGCGTATCCGGGCAACACCGATGTTACAAAAGATTACGGCCAGATATTCAGGGTGTTGCGTGGCGGCTCCTATCTGAGCGAGAAGTTCGATGTGCGATGCGCGGCGCGGCATTTTGACCGCATTGACGCCAAACGCGCGGATTACGGTTTTCGTTGCGCCATGACTGCGCGGGAATAACGGCGCGCGCTGACAGGCGGGCAATCTTCTTGTGTTTCTTCCGTTGTGGCCGGCAGCATTGTTGTATGGGCGCCATGCGCAATCGGGGCCGAACGCTATTCCCCATGCGGGGGTTCGGGGCGCTTTTCCAGGAGCAGGTCGTCTAGAATGAGTATGCGCTCGAACCATATCATGAGGAGCGTGCAAAGGTAACGCCGTCCCATCTCGCGCAGGCGGAGGTTGGATTGTCCCCAGGTGCGTCCCGACCAGCGTATCGGAATTTGTGCGATGCGGAAACGGCGTATGACGCAGGAAAGCGACATCTCAATGGTGATGTTGAAATGCGCCGCCTGCAGGGGACTGATGCTCTCAATAACGTGGCGCCGGTATACCTTGAAAGCGTTGGTCAGGTCGTTGAACCGGGTCATGAACAGCAGACGCATGGCATGGTTCACAATGCGGTTGGCGACGAGTTTGACGGGGGGGTACTGGGCAACCGCGCCGCCCTTGACGAACCGCGATCCGAACACGCAATCGTACCCTTCCTCGATTTTTCGGTAACAGGCGACGACGTCGGCGGGATCGTCGGATCTGTCCGCCATGACAATGGCGACCACCTCGCCCTTGAAGTGGGCCAGGCCGCAGCGTATCGCGCGTCCAAGGCCGCCCGGAGGCGTGTTGTGGACAACGCGCAGTTCCGGCAGGGACGCCGCCATGGCGGCAAGCGTTTCAGGCGTGTTGTCCGTGCTGTTGTCATTCACCACAAGCAGTTCAAACGGGATTTCTTCCGCTCTCAGCGCCGAGGCCAGGCCTTCGAGCGTAACGCCGATATTTTCCGCCTCGTTATACGCGGGGATGAGTATGGAATATAACAACGAGTTCTTCTTCAATCAGCCGTCCGTTCCTTGTTTGTTCACCGCGCCTTCATAGATTTCCGCCAGGATGGCGTGAATGTCGTATTGCTGCCGCCAGTTGGGATAGTGGGCCTGAAATTTGCGCGTGTCGCTTATCCACCAGATATGGTCGCCAATCCGGTTTTCTTCAACATATTCGGTGTTCATTTTTTTGCCGGCAATGTCCTCGCATAACGTCACCGCCTCCTGCATGGAGCAATTGCTGAACCGCCCGCCGCCGATGTTGTACACCTCTCCCGAGCGGGGCGCGGCGATGACCTCTGCGAAACAATTCACCAAATCTGCGGCATGGATATTATCGCGCACCTGTTTGCCTTTGTAGCCGAAAATGCGATAGGGCGCGCCGGACACGGCGCACTGCATCAGATAAGCGAGGAATCCGTGCAGTTCCGCCCCGGCATGTCCCGGGCCGGTGAGACATCCGCCGCGAAACACGACGGCGCTCATGCCGAAATAACGCCCGTATTCCTGGGTCAGCACGTCTGCGGCCACTTTTGACGCGCCGAAAATGGAATGCTTGCACTGGTCAATGGACATGGTCTCGTCAATGCCTTCGGCGGCAAAGGGATGCCCCGGCGCCACTTCCCAACGGGTTTCCATCTCAACAAGAGGCAAGTCATTGGGGCCATCCCCATACACCTTGTTGGTGCTTGTGAGTATGAACACTGCTTCAGGCGCGTAAAGACGGGTCAATTCAAGCAGGTTCAGCGTCCCCGTCGCGTTTACGCCGAAATCCGTGAGCGGCTCGCGCGCCGCCCAATCGTGGCTGGGTTGCGCCGCCGTATGCACCACCGCCTGAATATCCTCGCCATACTCCTTAAAAACCCGGCTCAAGCCTTCGTAATCCCGAATATCCAGCGAATTGTGGACATAATTCGGGACATCGGTTCTCAATTTGTCCGCCATTGGGCGCGTGGATGCGTTTTGACCGAAAAAATAGGCGCGCATATCGTTGTCAATCCCGACAATGGTATGTCCTTGCGCGGCAAAACGACGCACCGTCTCCGCTCCAATCAAGCCCGCTGATCCTGTTACAAGTATTACCGCCATAATAATCCGTCAGCCTTACATAAGCCGCCGCTGAAAAGCGCGCGCAATAAACTCGTTGTATGTATA
>DSBB01000467.1 GCA_011046175.1 Candidatus Hydrogenedentota bacterium
CTTCTTGCTGCTCCTCTTCCGGGGGCGTATTTTGCAGTAATTGTTTTAGTTGCAATCGCACATGGTCAAGATTGGCCTGCATGCCTTCATGGTCGGGATATTCCTTAAGCCCGTTCTCATAGGCGTCCACTGCGCGGCGCAACGCCGCCATGGCCTCTCCGTATTGCCGCTGAGGATCATACGTCATCGCTTCCATGGCAGCACAGTTGGCGCGGTTGAATGTCGCTTCCCGGGAAATGACGCCGTCGTTGCGCAACAACAGCGCATCAAATGCGCTCTTTGCCGCTTTGTAGGCCTTTTGCGCTTCTTCCACATTGCCCTCAGCCATGTGTTTCCCGCCCAGCATAAACCACGCGCAACCGACGCTGAAACGGACTTCCGGCGATTCAGGGTAGTCCACCAGCAACTCCTTCAACATATCGAGGGCCTCACCGGGAGCGCCCTGGTCCATGAGCGTTTGCGCCTGTCGTATCTCCTTGACGGGCACGGCAACAGCCGGCAGCGCGACACAGCAACACGCGCCCAGCAGGAAAAAACAAATACCATATCGGATTCGCCTACCCATGAACGCGCCCCTCCTCCAGTTTCAGGCGCCGCCTTCGCAGCCACGGCAACACTGAAAGCCATGCGCCCTCGGCGGCGAAGCACAGCCACGCCGCCGTCAACGGCCAGCGGTATCGGTTTACCAGCCGATAGCGCACCGTATCATCGGCGGTTCGCGCGCGGATATGCTCCAACTCCTGATGAATGAAGTTCACATCCGCATTGTCCGGCGTAATGCGCACATACGCGCCGCCCCCGTCAAGGGCGATACGGGACAGGGTCTCTTCATCCAATTTGGAAACGTGGGTCAGCCTTTCATCCGCCATGCGCACATATTTTCGCATCCAGGCGGGGAAGGTGATCACCGCGCCGTCGGGATCGCCCACGCCAAGAGCGAATATGGTCGCATACTTTCCAATCTCCGCGGCTGTTGCGACGGCTTCGCCGGCGGTTTCTTCGCCGTCCGAAATCAGAATCATGGCGCGATTGTTCCGTTCGTTGTCGCCAAAATAACGAGCGTCCTCTTCAAACACTTCAAGCGCCTGTTGCAACGCGCCCGCGAGATCCGAACCCTCCACGCTCAGCGTATCCGTGTTGATTGCGTCGAGTATGGCGCGGAAATAGCCGTGATCAAGAGTCAGGGGACACATCATCACCGCCTCGCCCGCAAATACCACCAGCCCGACCCGGTCCGCGGGACACCGCTCCAACAGGGATTCTATCTTTTGACGGGCCCGTTCCAGTCGCGACGGTGGCGGGTTTTCCGCCGACATGCTGAGCGAAACATCAAGCACCACCAGAATATCGCGGCTGGTGCGCGTTACGGGCATCCATGCGTCACCCCAATGGGGCTGCGCCAGGGCAATCAACAGAAACAGCGTTCCAACAAGCGTCAGCCAATACAGCGGGCGTCTTGCGCGCAAATCATAGGCCGCCAGCAACCGTTGCGCCAGTCCTGACTCCACAAACCGGTCAAGCCGTTTCTCCCGGCGCGCCTCCAAAACACGCAGCCCGGCGTAAGTCAACGCCATGAGGAACACGCCCACGCCCAGCCAAAAAGGAAGATACGCTATGGGAAAGGCAAACTGGATCATGGCATCACCTCGAACCAGAGCCGCCTTGAGAACACGGACGCCACCAAAGCCGCCGCGCCAGCAAGCAAGTAGGGCATAAACTCCTCACGCGCCTCATAATAATCGCCCACGTCTATCTCAGTAACCTCAAGCGCCCCAATCTCGTCGTAGGCGCGGAGCAATGATTCGGTGTCCGTGGCCAGATAAAAACGGCCGCCGGTAATTTCAGCCATTTGACGCATCGTTTCCGCGTCTATGGCCTCCGTGCGAACAGGAAACAACCCGCGGCGCACCGTCACCTCTTCCGTGGAGCCCGCGCCGATTGTGTACACCCGGATGCCATACTCCTTTGCCAGACGCGCCGCCGTAATCGGGTCAAGGTCGCCTCGGTTGTTCACGCCGTCGGACAGCAGAACCACCACCTTCGATTTGGCTTCCGACTTACTGAGCCGCCGCACAGCAAGACCAAGCGCTGAACCTATGGCCGTGCCCTGTTTGCGTTCGGCGGCAATCGTCGAGTTGTCCAGTTCGCGCTCCAGAATATCATAATCCAGCGTAAGCGGACACTGCGTCCAAGCAAGTCCGGAAAACAATACAAGGCCGATGCGGTCGAGCCCGAAACGGGTGTCGCGGGTTTCGCGGCGGTTGTTGATAAAACTGCGCGCCGCTTCACGCGCCACATAAAGACGGTCGTGGGGCTTGCCGTTGATGGTGAAATCCTGCTGCTGCATGCTGCCGGACACGTCAAGGCACAACATAATATCAATAACACCCGCCCGATCCTTGCGTATGTGATAACCGCGCATGGGGCATGCCAGCGCCATGAGAAGAAGAAACAGTCCCAGACCGCGCAGCACGGCCGGGATGCGCCGCGCCGCGTCGGGACGTCTGCCCGAAATTCGCGCCAGTAGCTCGCCCGTGGATACCCGTATCGCGCCCGGGGCCAATCCGAGCGATTCGGCGACAAACAAGGCCAACACGATCACTCCCAGCCATAGCATTGCCGGATAGGCGAGGCCGTCATAGTCAAATATGCGCAGCCACCCGCTCATGCGGCCTCCTCCAGAGGAGCGTCCTCTGTTTCCCGCGGCATGGTGTCCTTGATGAAATGACGCACTTGCTTGAAATGCGCGTCCATGTCGTCCATGCCCGGCTGCAACCGCGCAAATTTTACCCGATCGCACTGCCTTAAAAATTCAGCCAAGAAGTGCTGCTGTTCTTCCGAGAAAATGCGCCGTTGCGCCGCCGTGTCCAAAAATTCCGGCGTAGTCTGCTCCGGCGCGTGTATGTGAAAGCGATCTTCTATGTAATAACGAAGAATTGCGGAAAGATCGACATAATAGGCGTCTATTTTTCCCGTGCCGGGCAGGTTGCGCCGTTCCAGTTCACGGAGTCGGTTTAGCGCCACATCCCACGGCGGCGCCGCAACCTCAGGCGCGTCCGGGCTGCGGCGGAAACGCCTGATTGCCAGAACGGCGGCGGCGGCGGCGACAAGCGCCCCCGCCATAATCAGCCACAGCCGCGTGGACACGCGCGGCGGCGGCAACACGGCGTCGGGCGGAGCAATACCCTCGAAGACTGCGGCCGCTTCCGCTTCCCCTGCGGTAAGTTCCCGCGCATGGAACGCAACGGGTGGCGTCGCAAGAAGGCCTTCCGCGCCGCCGCTGCGCCAGACAACGGTCAGGGGCGGCAGAACATATTGCCCCGGAAAAATGGGGTCAAGCGCATACCGCTGCGTAATACGTACTGTGCCGTCCTTGTTGAATTCACTTTCCTGCGCCAACCGCCTCACTTCCATTTGCCCGGCGTCGGCCGGCAAATCGGGAAACTCACATTCGAGAGAAGCGTCCCCTTCCGCAATCAAAGAATAGACGAAAGCACGGTGATAGGGCGTTTCCGGCGGCGCGAGAACGGATTCCAAGGCGGGTTCCGCCGCCCAAAGGGTCGCC
>DSBB01000188.1 GCA_011046175.1 Candidatus Hydrogenedentota bacterium
ACCTGTGAGGGTTTAAAACCTCACAGGTTGGAATTCATGTCTTTACGAAATTGAGGATTGTTTACTCAAGCGGAAGTGGTCGTCGGGAATGTGGGCTGGCGCGCACCCATTTCACGGTTGAGCATGAACATGGCGCCGGGCGCGCCTTCGGCCAGTTTCAGCTGCTGTACTGCCTCATCCGCCGCCGCTTCTTCCTCGACTTGTTCGTTTATGAACCAGATAAGGAAGGACGCCGCCGCATGATCATCGGCCTTTGTCGCGGCTGAATACAGTTTGTTGATGCAGTCCGAGATATGGCATTCGTGTCTGTACGCAGCTTCGAAGGCGGCCAGAGGACTCTTCCATGTGGCGGCTGGTTCGGCGATGGCGGCAAGTTTTACGTCCGCGCCGCGCTCATGCAGATAGGCGATGAATTTGCTGGCGTGATTGAGTTCTTCCACGACTTGCGCCTTCATCCAGGCGGCAAATCCCTTGAGATTGGCCGCTTCAAAGTAATTCACCATAGCCGCATACAAATAGGCGGAATACAGTTCTTCATTGATTTGCTTGTTGAACGCTTTCTGCAAATCCGCTTTCATCATAATAATTCTCCTTCTCATGTTGCTTCAGGCATGGCCCGAATCTCGTTATTGCTGCGAAAACACCATCGCCGCTGTGCCACGTTGACGTTGTCGGCGTTATTGCCATCCCACTGTCGCTATCTCTTAAAACAATCCGGCAGGCCGGATTAGTCCAGGCAGGCGCTACAATATCCTTCGAAGACGAGTTTGAATCCCGTGATAGTGAATCCCGGGCAGGTCGCCTCGGGCGGTCCGTCCCAATTGATGTCGTTCTCATGCAAATCGCGGACCACGCCGCATTTCAGGCAGAAGACGTGAAAATGCGGTTTGGGATTGCCGTCGTAGCGTCGCTGACCGCCGGTCTCCTCGATCTTCATGATCATGCCTTCCCGGGACAACACATCAAGATTACGATAGACCGTGCCCAGACTGATTCTCGGCGCCCGTTCGCGCACCACATTGTAGATTTCCTCGGCGGTCGGATGCCAGTTGGCGCGGTCCATTACTTCCATCAGAATTCTGCGTTGTCGCGTCATACGTTGCAGGGAACTACTCGCTTTTGCCATGGCTGCCTCTCTTTTGCGTGCGGTCAAACCGCTCCAATCGTATCCGTTACATGCATCGAAATCGCGAAACCGTCCGCTTAACTGTTTGTCGCGCTGGCGGTTTCTTCGCTGAATATATGACGGGCGCGTCGCGCCGTTATTCTTGCAAGACCAATCAATCGCGGACTGACGCTTACACTGCGTATGCCGCGCGCAATTAGTTTGGGCAGAAACTGTGACTGACCGCCCATCTCGCCGCATATGGCCAACGGCCGTTTCAGCGTCATGGCGGTCGCGGCGATGTGCTCGATGATTTCCCAGAAGGCGGGTTTGTCCGGATTATAGTCGTCGGCCACCAGGCCGTTATCCCGGTCCACGGCAAACAGGTATTGCACCAGATCATTGGTGCCCACGTTGCCGAAATCAGCCACCTCCAAAATGCTTCTGGCGCGGATGCACGCCGAAGGCACCTCGAACATGACGCCATGTTGAATGGCGCCCACACCCATGTCTCCTATACTTTGCATGAACTGAGCGCGCAGTTTCAAGAATTGCTGCTCATCCACCACCATGGGATAAATCACCTGAACGGGACCCAGCTGAGAAGCGCGCGCCATGGCCCTTGCCTGGGCGGCAAGCAGTTCGGGCTGTCCAAGCAGTAAACGCGCGCCGCGGTATCCCAGCGCCGGGTTTTCTTCCGTGGGTAATTTTAGAAAACGGGCAGCCTTGTCGCCGCCCAAATCCGCCAGACGCAGGCATACCGGTCTGCCCGCCATGCGTCGCACCACGTGCGCGTATCGCTCATATTGTTCGTCTTCGCTCAATATCCGGTCCGCAAGGATAAACTCAAACTCCGTTCGATACAGGCCGATGCCTTCCGCATTCATCTCAAGGGCCAGGTCCACTTCTTCGGAAGTATTGATGTTGGCGTATACCGTGAAGCCGGGCACCGGCGGCGCTGTTTGCATGCGCAATCGCGTTCCACGTCCCAGGGCAGGGTATAAATTCAAGGTTTGACGCGCGGGATTCAGAATCAGTTCGCCCGTGGCGCCGTTGATAAGCGCCCGGTCCCCCGGATTGATCTGCCGCATTAATCCGGGAATGCCGCTGATGGCGGGAATGCCCAAGGCGCGCGCCAATATGGCCACATGGGATGCGGGGCCGCCCCGCTCAGTCACAAAACCGGCCGTGTTCATGGCGTTCAAGGTGATCGTCTCGCCCGGCATCAGTTCCTCGGCTATCACGATGCGCGGTTCATTGACGCTTGACTCCTCCTTCTCCGCGCTGGTTGTTTCCCCCCTGTCGCGGCGCAACATTTCCAGTATGCGGCGACGCACTTCGCCAATATCGGAGGCGCGGTCCTTTAGATAATCGTTGTCCAACTCGCTCAGACGCGACTCGTACGACTCAAGCACATCGGCGCAAGCCGATTCCGCGTTCAACCGCTGTTTATCAATTAACGATTCCGCCTCCTGTACGAGCATCTCGTCCAGGACGATCATCTTCTGCGCCAGGAATATATTGGCCTGAACGTGACCGACACGCTGCTCCACCTGGTCGATTACGGCGTCCAGCGCCGCAGCAGCGTCTTGCAATGCCTGTCGCAGCCGCTTTTTTTCGTCTGGTATGTCCGACGCTGAAAGATGATAACGGGGCACGTACTCCCCTGAATCTCGTTGGATCAAGCGCACGGGAGCGCACGCCACGCCGTCACTGATCGGCAAGGCCTTCAACCGTTTTTCCGAACGACCCACTATATCTGTTTTTGACGACATTTTTGTCTTGTTTGTCACGATATCGGTTAATAAGGATTTGCGTTTTCTACTACTCACTTGTGCAGCACAAACATTAAGGGCGCATCACGCCAAGGCATGATGTGCGCTTACGCCTGAACACAGATTCGAGCTGCGGACCATAGCCGCAATGGTATAAATCTGGTAAGGGCAAAAGGCGTTGAAGGCGGGCTGCACAAGGGAAGTGTAGCATAGTAGCATAATGTAATTAAAACAGAAAGGCATTCGATTTTCAATGTATGTGGAACTGATTGGACAAGACGATTGGCGTCCTGAGGGCCTTGGCGGTGCGCGCCAATATTTACGGCTCATCCGGTTCTTCCACACTTTTTTGCACACATACGCATACCCGAGATTCTTGCTCTTGCTCTTGCTCTTGTTGTCCATCCCCAAGCGCATCCTGGCTTCCGTACCCCGCCATTTCTTCTCTGGGCTGTGATATGCAATCCCTTCGGGATAAAGAACGTGCCCAAAGTATGTAAAAAACAGCGTACAACAAAGAACGAATCAACTGGGTTGCGGGCAACGCCCGCGTTGGGAGCAAGAGCACACAAAACGAGTACGGAAGCTCCGGATGAGCCCTATTTATAGGTACAAGCACTGACAGGAAGCGCCGGACGCCCCAGGCTGATTTTGTGTTTATC
>DSBB01000426.1 GCA_011046175.1 Candidatus Hydrogenedentota bacterium
ACATGAAATCATACATATCCGCCGCGGCGGGCACGTAATGGCCGTTGTGTTCGGCGGCGTACATGATGTTTGCAAGATAAAGCTGGCGCAGATTGTTGACGCATTGTGAAGAACGCGCCTGAGCGCGGGCGCGACTTAACGCCGGCAACAGCAGCGACGCCAGAATACTGATGATGGCTATTACCACCAGCAACTCGATGAGGGTAAACCCTGAGGCGACTTTTCCCGCGCTTTGCGTCATGGGGTTCCCCGCTTCGCGCAGGGGTTACACGCGTAAAAAAGTCTGCCCGCGCCTGTCATTGCGAGCAGCAAAACACACAACACCAGCCACCGCATCGGCATGGCCAGGATGTCAAACACAAAAACCGCATCGGCAATTGCCAGGGTCATTTCGGCGTCAGCGTAAAGGCGCACACGCACCTGCGCCGTATCTGTTGTTTTGACGTCCGTATCGGCAATGACGGAAAAATACGCGCGCCCCTGGGTAACGCGCAACTGATGCCCGGGAGTGTCCGGAGCGGCGTCAGCATTCATACAGCGGCCGCCGTCCACCAATATCGTAATCAACCGGTCGTTTTCGAGAACATTGTCGTGTTCGTCGTAAAGGATGTCTGTTGAAAAGTGAATCGGCCCCGGAGCGGTGGCGTTTGGGTTCAAAGGATAAATCGGCACAGGGCCAACCGGATTCCCCGCAAGGAATGTGTAGGCGACCTGTCCCACGGTTGCTTCATCAAGAGAGGCGGCGCGAACGGATGCCTGTCCTGACAGGGTTGTGGAACGCAGGGTGAACGTTATCCGGCTGTCTGCCGCCGCCGCCGTCTGTAGTCCAGGCGTCTCCGCGTCGGCGTCAGGAGTGACAATGGTTGCCAGTGTTTCAGGCGCCACGGTCACGGTAAACAGCATGCCCGCCGGCGCGGGAGTTTCATCAGGCAATATGATTGGCTCGGAGACAAAGGTCACGTCGCTTATGCCGTCAGCCGTGGCGCAATCCGGTTCGGCGAGTAATGTGATCGCGCTTTGTCCGGGCGTTTCATCGCCCATCCCCGCCTCGGAAATCAGCAAAAACACTCCGGGATAACGCGACCGGAAGGTCAGCAGGTTATTCACCATGTCGCGGGTTATGCCGGAGACGCCCTCTCGCGTGTAAGATGTTCCGGTGAAACGCACCGGTTCCAGTTTGCTCTCATCCAGACCGACAATTTCCGCCGTCGTATATGCGATGGTAAATTGCGCATCCTGAATTTGCGCCGCTTGGAAATCAGGCTGCCCGGCGATAAACTCGCGGCACGCGCCGCTTTTGATCAAACCGTCCGGAACGCCGCCCGATGGCGCTAAGGCGTGAACCTGTATGTCAACATTACAGTTGTAGTCGCGATAGCCTGAACGAATGCCGGACGAATAAAAAACGATGCGATTGCCGGTGGGGTCACAGGCGTCGCCCAACAACGTGCCCGCCGGGCTGCCGCCGTATTCGATGGGGCGTTCAAGCGCCAGCACCGTGCTTTCAGACCGGTACGGGTCGGTTCCGGAAACACGAAGCTCGTACGCGTCGCGTATGCCGTCGCCGTCTGTATCGTTATCCGGCGCAACTGCCGACACGGCCACAATCTCCGGCGTAACATATCCAAAGGGGTCAAGCGAATCGTTTATGAACGCGTTCACGCGCACAAAGTGGATGCGTTCCAGATTCGCCGGGTTGCCGTCTTCGTCCACAGCCCATGAAATATCAAACGCGTCGCCGCCGCCGCTGCCGTCGGTTAATCCAACCGTGAAGGGATCGTCCGGGCGCATGTAGTTGTCCAAGTATTCCTGAACAGTGGGCGACATGCCCATGTAGCCCCAGTCATATTCCGTGCCGTCAAGATTTGGATTTGTCACCACCCCCGCAAGCGGCGGGTACGGATTGGGTATGCCTTGGGGCAACGCAGAACGGTTAGTGTTGCGGCTGCCCGGTATCACATACCATGAATCGTCGGGAATACCGTTGCCGTTTACATCCTCGCTTATCTCGACCAGTCCCGGTTCGCTCCAACGCACATTCGGTTTTCCGCCTACCCAGAAAGCGTTTGTATAAATAATGAAATCCAAACCGTTCGGATTTTCCGGGTGGTTTTCAATGGGCGTGTTAAATGCAAGCGTAATAAAGCTGCCCGGCGCCGGCCCTGGACGTCCTATCGAGTAGACGCTCGACTGGTCCGGCGCGTAAACGCCTCCGCCTACCGGTTTACCAAGCGCTTTGGAGGGGTCTGTAAAACCGGGAACGGGGTCAATGGCATTGGCCGACACAACAGCGTCAGCCCACGGCGGGTTCAGCGGCTGGGCGAATGTCGCAAATGGAAACGATAACATGCCGACCGCAACAACAAGCACCGGCAGTGGATTGATTCTCTTTTGCATTCGGTTCACTGGCAACCTTTGACGCCTGTCTGACTAAAAAACAGGTTTCGCAATATACTCAAACCGGGTGCAAAAGACTGCGTGGAAAGTTGTCGCCTCACTTGTCCGCTCATTCAAAACGCGTGAAACGCGGCGCCTTCCCGCGAAGGTCTACTTGCTTTTACCGATTTGCGTAAACCTCTGGTAAAAGGCCGGCAGGTCTTCGGACTTACGGGCATGCCGCTCTAAATAGGGCAGCCTACTGGGCGCTGCTTCCCGGATGCCTCCTGGCATCCAGTGCTTTGGAAAGCGCATTATTTGGATGCGCTTACCTGCGCTGTTCGTTCCCGTTTACCGCTGCGGGGCAGTCCTGGATTCTCACCAGGTTCCCTCTTAGCCGGATGAGCAATACGACTCCGCTCATCCAGACCGACATCTTTATTATACTTTGAATCGTTAGACAGTGCAAATATTTTCGGATAGATTTTGATACGCTGACGCAGAACAAGACGCCAGAGAATTCAGATGACAGAATACGCCATATTTGTGTTATGCATGGTATACGCCTTATTATACGTTGAGGCCTTCCGGTGTTGAAACCCATCCCGATATGTGCTACTATGAAGTCATACTACAGGATAAGGAGTTTAGCCATGCAATTTGAAGGGTTGATTGTTGGGGTGCCACGGGAAATTATGCCCGGCGAAAAACGGGTGGCGTTGACGCCGGAGGTCGTTATGCGGATGAGCAGGGGGGGCGCCCAGGTAATTATCGAAAACGACGCGGGGAGAGGCGCGTATTTCCGGGATGAAGACTATGAAGAAGCGGGCGCCCGAATAGTCCGGCGCGTTGAAGAGGTGTATGAAGCCGCGCAGGTAATCCTGAAAGTTAAGGAGCCGCGCTATGACGAACAAACGCAGCGCCACGAAACGGACTTGCTGCGGGAGGGACAATGGCTGATTTCATTTTTGCATCCCGCTGCGCCCGCGAATCATGATATGGTTGAGATGCTCGCTGGGCGCAGGGTTGTCGCGCTGACATTGGACGGTATTCCCCGCATCACGCGCGCGCAAACAATGGACGCGCTTACTTCAATGAGCACGGTGGCGGGATACAAGGCGGTGCTTATGGCGGCAGGCGAACTGTGCCGATTTATTC
>DSBB01000487.1 GCA_011046175.1 Candidatus Hydrogenedentota bacterium
GACACAGGGAATACTGAATACAAATACAACACTCACATTTGCCGTAAACGGGCACACGCGCAGCATGCCTATCGCATTGCTTGTAACCAACCTGCCGCCTTATGTCGCCCTAGTGTTGGCGACTGCAGGGCTTGCTTGGAAAAAAAGAGCCCGCATCCTTGTTTACGGGTGCGCGATCCTAATTTTTTTTCACGTCTTGTTTATCATCCTGGCGCTTCGGTTCCAGGATGCAATGTTGCAAGTCAGCGAAATCCCCACGGCGGTAACGCAATTTTTTCTCACCCTGCCGTTTATGCTTTGGATTGTCTTCGCCTATTGGGAACGCATTATTTCGATGGGTCAGGACAAACCGGCTAGGCAAGAGGAACCGCAATCTGCCGAATCCGAGACAAACAATTGATGTTTTCGCCAAAGGAATGAACAGGGGGGGGGGAGGGCGGAACCGTCATTCCCACACGAGGTCGCCGGGGCGGTATTCCATCTTCATGTTTTCCATCAACTCGTTATAATCCAGCCATACGGGGCGCATTTCGAGATTGGCAAACAGCGGCGCCTGATCGGCATAGTGCGGGCTGTTCTCGTTCATTGTGGCGCTGCCGTATTGATGAATACTTTTTGAGCGGACGGAACCATCGGGCAGCCAGGTGACCATTGTGATATAACAATCACCGGCGACGGCGCGAAGATATTCGCCGTTCCAATTTCCATAGATGGCGCGCAGGGTGTCGGGACCGCCGCCCAGCCCCAAATTGACTTCACCACGAACCAGCCGGTTCACCTGTTGCCAGGGGACATCCACACGTCCGTAAACATCCTTTAATTCATGGGCGCGCTTGACAAACAGTTCCTTTATGTCAGGCGCTTCGTTCCCAAACATTTCGGCGCGCACCACCGGCTCCATGGCTAGGATGGCAATGGCAGTTCCCCTGTTTTCCGGATCACATGCGCCATCCCAGTTGCGCAGCGTTTCGAGCGCCTCTTGCACCACGGCGTCTTCATCGTCTATGGTGTCCAGGATTTTCTGGCGCAGCGCCGCCGCCCGCGATTCCTTGGAATAGTGCCAGTCGTATTTATAGGCGTAAAATTCCTCCTCGGTAATGCTTTCGTCGCCCCCATACAGTTCCAGCGCCCGCAACGCTCTGTTGGTCATCACGTCAGGCCCTTCAACGCCCAAACTTTCGCAATACGCCGACGGATCGGGATTGTCGTCACCCGTGGTGGTGAAGAACGGCGTCGAATTGCAGTTCTGGATGAATCCACTGGCCGGATTCCTTACTTGGGGAATTTTTTCAAAAGGCAGGTATTCCGACCACAGGGTGTCCGATGTGTCGCCGGGGAGATAGCCCCGCCAATCATAACGGGCGTCGCGGACCGGCAGCAGTGCGTTGTAGATGTACCAGATATTGCCTTTTTTGTCTGCATACCCCACGTTGAACGACGGTATGGCGCGGATACGCATGGCCGCCTCGAATTCTTCAATCGTGCGGGATTTCCCCATTCGGTACCACTGTTCCACCTGGCGTATGTCGCCATATCCCGCGTACCGTATGGCGTAAACCCCGTGGGGCCGACGAATAACAGGGCCGTGAACCGACCGCAGAATCTCGCGGCGGACGGGAATAACCAAGTTGCCCCACAATTTAACATGAAGCGTCGCCTCGTCCTTATCGAGTTCAAGATACTCGCCGTCGAAAAGGTACTTGTCGGGATCGTCAGGATGCATCTCAAGCACATAGATGTCGCACAAATCGGGAAGGTTCACCGTGTGCGCCCACCCCAAGTCGGGGTTATGTCCATGTAAAATGATCGGGCTTCCGGGAAACACGCCGCCGGTGAGGTCAAGCCCTTCATCGCTCTTCACGCGCGCTTCGTACCAGGCAACATGCCCTTCAAATGGCTGGTGCGAGTTGACTGCAAGATGGGTTTTGCCGTCCGGTGTGCGATGGGGCGCCACCGCCATGGTGTTTGACCCGACAGGCAGTTCATTGCTTAACGCGCCGCCGGCGTGGGCCGCTTCCGGACGTGATATTTCATGATAACGTTCGGCCCGCATAATGCGGCGAATCTCCCTGTCCATACCAAAGAAAAAAGGAACGCGCATGGTGAAGCCGGTGACAACATCCTTGCCCGTCGCGGGCAGAAGCCGCGTATCCAGCTTCTCCGGATGCAGCGCCGCATAATGATTGAAACCTTCCGCATACGCCTCGCATACGGCGCGCATCTCCGGCGATAATTGATTCTCATATTCAGCCTCAACAATATCACGGAAGCGGAAAAGATGCCACAGATAATCGAAGGGCGCCCCTGAACGGCCCGCCACACGAGCATATTGCCCCCGGCCCATGAGCAGTGTTTCATAGGTGTGCTTGAAATCGTCTTCTGTCTGCGCCCAGCCCAGCCCGTAGGCCACGTCCGCGTCTGTTTTTCCATAGATGTGCGGAACGCCCCATTTGTCCCGAATAATACGCACGTCATACTTGTCTGACCGGGGTATGAGTGATTTCAAATCAACGGCGTCCCTTTCCTCGCATCCTGAAAAAACGGCTGCGCCAAAAAGTAAAATAGCAGAGAACGCCATTACGCTGAAATATCTTTGAATCATATATACCTCCTGTCGAATAGTGTTGAGGAATGCGGAAGGACTCTCACGCGTTACTAATTGTCGAGCCACGCCACGCTTTTTTGACCGTCTCTTTTGGCGTCAAGTTTCACGTTACAGCCGTTCAAATTGATTTTGTGCGCTGTTCACCCAATTTTATGTTGCCGGGGCTTTGATAACCGAGGCGTAAAAAGGTACAATAAAAAGAACGACAAAAATTTTAAGGACAACAAGTAAGGAGATTATGAAACATGGCCGTCGCCTCTATTATCATTCCTGATACCGGCAATGCGCCCGCCTGCAAGGTCGCTGATATGGGTCTTGCGGCCTGGGGACGCAAAGAAATTGAAATGGCGGAAAAAGAAATGCCCGGCCTTATGGCGGTGCGCGAACGTTATGCGGCGCAGCAACCGCTGAAGGGCGCGCGCATCATGGGTTCACTGCACATGACCATTCAAACGGCGGTGCTTATTGAAACGCTGCGGGCATTGGGCGCCGAGGTGCGTTGGGCCAGCTGTAATATCTTTTCAACACAGGATCACGCCGCCGCCGCCATCGCGGAAACCGGCGTGCCGGTGTTTGCGTGGAAGGGGGAAACCCTCGAGGAGTATTGGTGGTGTACCTATCAGGCAATGCGTTTCCCAGACAATCAAACCTTGCAGATGGTCGTGGATGACGGCGGCGATGCCACTCTGTTGATTCACCGGGGTTATGCGCTTGAAGAGCACTTTAACAAAACGGGCGAATTGCTTCCCATCTGCCGCGACAACCACGAGGTGGAAGTAGTGGATACGCTGCTTCATCGCATTCACAGCGAAGAGCCGGATTACTGGCACCGCGTCGCCGCCGACTGGATTGGCGTTTCCGAAGAGACGACCACCGGCGTACATCGCCTGTACCACATGATGCGCGACGGCAC
>DSBB01000424.1 GCA_011046175.1 Candidatus Hydrogenedentota bacterium
CCCCTGCGCCTACGGCAAATCCCATGCATATAAACACCCCTGTGTAAACAGCGGCAAGGGTAATGCCGAGGATAAAAATCACCTTGATCACCCGCGTGGTCACGAACTCCGAAAAAGACAGATCAAACAACAGCGCCAAAATACCCTTGTCTTCCATGATACGCTTCCTCCTAATTTGTCGTTACGTGGCTTCCGTTTATTTCAACTCGCCCACGCCGGGTTTAACAGAAACCACGGACATGGTCGCTCAATGGATCATGCGATTTCATCCATTGCCAACACTTCACGGCATGCACTACCAACATGCCACAATATACCACTTAGATGTGGAGAAGTCAAAGGTATTTTTTGCTATTCCAATATTTTCGGAAACGCTGCCTCTTACACAGCCCACGGCGCGCGGATGGGCCGTGTGAGCCTTGCGTCGGCTTCGGCGTCTTTCTCAAAGCGTTCCACCGCGGGGTTCCAGCGCACCGGACGCTTCAGCCGGATGGCGATGTCGCAGATGTGACAGATGGCGTCGCCGTCCACCGCTTCTTCGATGGGTGAAGCGGGGTCGCTGCCGTCGCGCACACTGTCAATGAAATCCCGAATGTGGTGGCGGCTTTTGTATAGCCTGATTTCGTCGTCTTTGGTTTTGTCCGTCGCAAGTTCCGCCGGCGAACTGGTCACCGCGCCGCGATTCACCGCCACCCAGCCTTCCGTGCCTTCGAAGGCCGTGCCGTGGCTGTCGGTCAGTCCGTAACGCGCCACCCATTCCTCCGGGGCGGGTTCGGACCGGTAATCAATCTCAATGCCGCTGTCATACTTCAATGCTATTTTCCATGCGGTGGCGGTGTTGCACAGGCCTTCCATGGGAAACACGCCCTCGCCTTCCACAACAACTGGCGCGCGCATCAGATCGCCCGCGCCCCACAACGCGATGTCCAGCGGGTGGATGCCCCAGCCGGCAATGAATCCCAGCGCGTAATCTTCAATGAACCACCACCAGGCGTTGCTGTCGCGGTCTTTGGTGTACGGCGTGAACGGCGCGGGGCCCAGCCAGCGTTCGTAATCGAGATTGGCGGGCACGGGAACCACCTCAGTGGGGCCGCCGGACACGCTTGCGGGCGACCACACGTTGATTTTCTTCAGTTCGCCGATGCGTCCGTTTCGCACCAGTTCGCATGCCTGCAGGAATTTCGCGTCGGAGCGCTGTTGTGTGCCGAACTGGAAAACCGTCTTGTGCTCGCGCACGGCGGCGCGCAGCGTCTGATTCTGTTCCATGCTTACCGACAACGGTTTCTCGCAATAGACGCCTTTGCCCGCTTTTGTGGCCGCCAGCGAATGGAGCGCGTGCCAGTGGTCGCATGAAGCGATAAGGCATGCGTCAATATCATCGCGCTCCACAATTTGCTCATGCTCGACGCAGGCGACGCAATCCTCGTTTTCATAGCGGCTGTTGACCATCTGTCGCGCCTTCTCGCGGCAGTCCGCCTTTACATCGCACACCGCGACAACGCGGGCGCTGTTCCCCTGCAACGCGGACTCGAGCAGATACCGTCCACGGTCGCCCACGCCGATGCAGCCGATGTTCAGTCTGTCGTTGGGCGTCGGCTTCCCGGCCGCCGCCAGCACATGCCGCGGCACAATCGTGAAGGATGCAAACGCTGCCGCCGCGGCCATAAACCCGCGCCGGGTTGTCCGGCTCTTGTCGTTGATGTTCTTTCCCATTGTTGTTCCTTTCGGTTGATGCGATATTGCCGTTATGTTATGCGGACAGGACTGATTACACGCGGCCTGTTATGTCTATTCTGTATCTTTGCGCCTGCGCCAGTCAACAAAGAATCCGTTTGCTCTCGCTGCTTTGCTTTGGGTCCTGTCAATCATATACAGTAACGCCCGTCCTCAGTTTCCCATGCAATAAGCGAGATGGATTTTGACATGACAAACATACGCACAGGCGTTATTGGCGCCGGACATCTTGGATATCATCACGCACGGCTCTATCACGAAATGAACGGCGTGGTCCTTGTTGGCGTTGCCGATCCCGACCCGGCGGCGCGCGCGCGGATACAACAGAACTTTCCGAATACGCCCGTTTATGAGGGCGCCGATGAATTACTTGCCTCCGGCGTGGACGCCGTATCCGTTGTTGCGCCCACCAGCGAACACTGCGCATTAACCCGGCAGGCGTTGGATGCGGGCGTCCATGTGCTTGTGGAAAAGCCCATGGCAAGCGCCGTCGCCGAAGCCAAGGCAATGGTGAATGGTGCGCGCCAAACGGGATGCGTCTTACAGGTGGGGCACATCGAGCGGTTCAACGGCGCGGTCATGGCGCTGTTCGAGGCGGCCATGTCGCCCCGGTTCATCGAATGCCACCGGCTCAGCCCTTTTCCAGGACGCGGCACGGACGTTAGCGTAGTGCTCGACCTGATGATCCATGACCTTGATATTGTGTTGCAATTGGCGGGTTCCGAAGTTGCAAGCGTGGACGCTGTCGGCGTGCCGGTATTTTCCATTGAAGAGGACATTGCCAATGTGCGCCTGCGTTTTGCGTCCGGGTGTGTGGCGAACCTGACCGCC
The DNA here is from genome assembly GCA_011046175.1 of Candidatus Hydrogenedentota bacterium. Lineage (GTDB taxonomy): Bacteria > Hydrogenedentota > Hydrogenedentia > Hydrogenedentales > CAITNO01 > SLFT01. The sequence goes on from DSBB01000424.1 coordinate 2,566, forward strand.
AGCCGCGTGTCCATGGAGCGGATGCGCAAGATACGCGTCTTCGACCCGAACGCCTATGTGTCCACCGATTACAGCGCCCAGGAGGTGTTGGTGTACAGCAAGAAGCCCGGCGCGCTGCCACCCGATGCCAACCCCATGGAACACATCGTCATCACGCCGTTGTTAGTGCGCAAGGACGAACCGCTGAAGCTCGAATTGGAGTCTTTTGTCTCCTGTGTGCGCCGCGGTAGTGCTCCCGCCGTATCCGGCGAAGACGGCCTGCGGGCGTTGGAACTGGCATGGCGCGTCATTGACGCGATACGAAATGAATCATGAAACGCATTTTCTTCATAGCGGGCGAATCGTCCGGAGACATGCATGGCGCGAACCTGATACGCGCGCTCCGCGCCTGCGCCCCGGACATTCATTGTGAAGGACTGGGCGGCGCGCGCATGGCCGACGCGGGCATGGAACTGTTCTACGATCTTGCGGGGGACGGCATCATGGGCTTTGTGGAGGTGTTGAAGAAGGCGCTGCCCATCCGCCGGTTGTTTTTGGACACCCTTGAGCGGTTGCGCCGCAACCCGCCGGACTGTCTCGTGTTGATAGACTACCCCGGCTTCAATATCCGCGTCGCAAAAGCCGCCCACGCCCTCGGCATTCCGGTGGTCTACTACATCAGTCCCCAGGTATGGGCGTGGAAAAAAAAACGCATGGACACCTTGGCGCGGGTGGTGCGCAAGATGCTGGTCATCTTTCCCTTTGAAGAGGAACTCTACCGCGACAAGGGCGTGGACTGCGTGTATGTGGGGCATCCTCTTGCCGACCAGATAGCGCAATACGCACCGGCTGCCGCCGGCGACGTTTCCGGAACACAGGGACAGACCCGTCTCACTCCCGTTGGTCGTTCGCTTGGGTCGGCTGCCGCCGGCGACGTTTCCGGAACACAGGGACAGACCCGTCTCACTC